>NZ_JBEOWF010000008.1:0-269668 GCF_040295925.1 Streptomyces sp. NPDC002588 | reverse complement strand
CCCTCGTAGCGGAGCTACTAGGGCTTTTGTCCGGTGCGGCGAGAGTGCGTGCCGGGCGTCGCGACGCCGCGGAGATCCATCAGAAGGGCCCTAGTCGGTCTTGTCCGCGGGCGGTGGGGCCACGGGGGCCACCCCCGCCGCCGTCGCTCCCCTCGGCCGGGGGGAGGTCCGCGGGGCCGGTTCCTGGGAGTACGCCTTCAGGTAGCCGACGACCGTGTTGGTGACCGCCACCAGGGGGACGGCCACCACCGCGCCGCCGATGCCCGCGACCATGCCGCCGGAGGCCACCGACAGGACCACCGCGAGCGGATGGACGCGGACCGCGCGGCCGAGGATGAACGGCTGGAGGATGTGGCCCTCGATCTGCTGCACCGCGAGCACCACGGCGAGTGTCATCACCGCGGTGAACACGCCCTGGGTCACCAGCGCCACGACGACCGCCAGCGCGCCGGAGGCCACCGCGCCGACCAGCGGGATGAAGGAGAACAGGAAGATGAACACGGCGAGCGGGACGGCCATCGGCACATCGAGGAAGTAGATGCCCAGGCCGATGAAGATGGCGTCGATGAGGGCGACGACGACCGTGCCGCGGACGTACGCCGTGAGCGTCGCCCAGGCCCGCGGGCCCGCGCCGGCCACGCCCGGCCGGGCGGCGGAGGGGACCAGTTTCAGCGTCCACTCCCAGATCCGCTTGCCGTCGTAGAGCAGGAACAGCGTCGAGAAGAACGACAGCAGGATGCCGGTGAGCGCCTCGACGACGACCGTGACGCCCTCCAGGCCCGCCGAGGTGATGGAGTCGGTGTTGGCGCCGATCGCCTCGCGCAGGTTCTTGGCGATGCCGTTGATCTGCTTGTCGGTGACGTGGAAGGGGCTGTTGAGCAGCCAGCGGCGCAGATCGTCGATGCCGTCCTGGACCTGGTCCGAGAGGTTGTCGATGTTCTCCATGACCTGCCAGGTCACGAACCAGCCCATCAGACCGATGACGACGAACCCGAGGATCGCGGTGAGCGCCGTCGCGGGCCCCTGCGGCACCCCTGCCCGCTTGAGCCGGGCCACGGTGGGCTCGAGGAGCGCGGTCAGCAGCAGGGCGACCACGAAGGCCAGGACGACCAGTTGGACGGCGCTGATGACCTTGATCAGCACCCAGAGGGTCCCGGCGAGCACCAGCAGCCGCCAGCCCGCCTCGGCGGCGACCCGGACACCCCACGGCACGGCCTGCACGGGATCGGGGCGCGGCGCGGGCGGCGGCAGGTCCGCCGGGGGCGCCTCGACGGTCTCGGGCACGCTCTGCTCCGGCTCCACGGTCTCGCTCTCCCGCTCGACCTCGGCACGCCGCTCGTCGAGCCGGTCACCCATCTCCGTCAGACCGGCGCCGATCCGGCCGAGCCACCCTGGCACTCGCGACATGATCCGTCCTCTTCCCCCGTCCATCCCCACCACTCCCCCCTCGGAGCGAGCCCGGCCAAAGATGCGACGCGGGCTCTACGACCGTACAGGGCGAAAGCCCCTCCCCTGAGGACGGGGAGGGGCTGTGCGAGGTTGAGCGACGGTGCCGGCGACGGCTCAGTAGGAGCCGTTGGCCTGCCAGAAGTTCCAGGCGTCACAGGGGCTGCCGTAGCGGTCGTTCATGTAGTTCAGGCCCCACTTGATCTGGGTGGCCGGGTTGGTCTGCCAGTCGGCGCCGACGGACGACATCTTGGAGCCGGGGTAGGCCTGGACGAGGCCGTAGGCGCCGGAGGAGGGGTTGACGGCCTTGTAGTTCCAGCCGGACTCGTGGTCCACGATGTTGCTGAAGCACTGGAACTGGCCGCTCGGCACGATCGAGGCCGCGATGGCCTTGACCTGGGCGACGGTGTAGGACGACTGCTGGCTGAACGTGGTGCCGGCCGAAGTCGACTGGGTGCCGGCCTCCGACTTGGCCTTGGCAGCCTCCGCGCGCTCCTTGGCCTCCTTGTCGGCCTGCGCCTTCGCCTCGGCGGCCTTCTGCTTGGCCACCGCGTCCTTGGCGGCCTGCTTGCGGGCCGACTCCTCCGCCGACTTCTTGGCGGTGGCGTCGGCCGCCATGGCCTGGTAGTTGGCCTGCTGGGTCACGGATGCCGTCTGCACCTGTGCCTGCTGGCCCACTGGTAAGTCGGCGAGGAGGGTCGCCTCGGTCGCCTTGGTCTCTGCGTCGTTTCCGGTCTGACCGGTGCCTGCCTGGGCAACTCCCATGACAGCACCGACAGTGGTGACCGCGGTGGCCGAGACCACCGCGAATCCCCGGGCCGAGTTCCGGCTCACACGGGTTCCTTCTGCTTGGTCGACAGATGAAAAGGGTGCGCGGCCGGAGCCGCTGGGGCTCAGTACCAGCTGTTGGCCTGCCAGAACGACCAGGCGTCACAGGGGCTGCCGTACCGGCTGTTCATGTAGTTCAGGCCCCACTTGATCTGGGTGGCCGGGTTGGTCTGCCAGTCGGCGCCCGCGGACGCGTACTTGCCGGCGGGCAGCGCCTGGAAGAGACCGTAGGCGCCGGAGGAGGCGTTCACGGCGTGGTAGTTCCAGCTGGACTCGTGGTCCACGATGTTGCTGAAGCACTGGAACTGGCCGCTCGGCACCATCTGCGCGGCCATCGCCTGGATCTGCGCGACCGTGTAGGAGCTCTGGATCGGGAAGTCACCCGCGCTGCGGCTGGCCTTGGCCTTCGCCGCCGCACGCTCCTTGGCCGCCTGCTCGGCGGCCTCCTTCTTCGCGACGGCGGTCTTGGCCGCGGCCTTGCGTGCCGCTGCCTCCGCGTCCTTCTTCGCGCCCTCGTCCGCGGCGATGGCCTGGTAGTTGGCCTGCTGCGTCAGGGACGTCGTCTGCACCTGGGCCTGCTGGCCCACAGGGATGTCAGCGAGGAGCGTCGCGTCGCTCGCCGTCGACTCTGCGTCGTTGGGCTGCGCGACACTGCCCGAGGCAACGCCGACGACGCTTCCGACAGCGGTGACCGCCGTGGCCGAGGCCACTGCGAATCCCCGGACCGAGATCCGGCTCACACGGTTTCCTTCCAGCATCGCCCGCTTCGGTGACCCTGGCGGACGCAATCGTGCCCCTGACGCTGGCCTCCCAACTGCGGGGTCACGGGAGGCGCGGGCCCGGTGGGCAACTCCCCCGGAGGGAGCGCCGTGTGGTGCTCGGGCGGCATACGACGACGCTATGGAGTTGAAGGGTGGTGCGTGTGTGCTTCCGTACCCCTGGGGGTACACGTGTGCCGTATGCGGGGCCTGACAGGAACGAGACTTTGCCGTAACCAGACACCACAAGGCAATCTCGAGTTGCGTGTGAAAGCTCACACCTGTTGGTGACCTGTGTATTTCGCGAAACCCCCACACGCGTCGACGCCGCCCGGCTAGGCTCACGGCCTTTGTCGGGCGGCGCCAACTGACGCTCAAAGCTTATGAACTTGTGCGGTCAGGGTCAGATGTGTCCGTCCTCGAGCATTTCGGTCACAAGCGCCGCGATCTGGGACCTCTCGGACCGGTTCAGCGTCACGTGCGCGAAGAGCGGGTGGCCCTTCAGCTTCTCCACGACGGCGACGACACCGTCGTAGCGCCCGACCCGCAGATTGTCCCGCTGCGCCACGTCGTGGGTGAGGACCACCCGGGAGTTGGCGCCGATCCGGGACAGAACGGTCAGCAGCACGTTCCGCTCGAGCGACTGGGCCTCGTCGACGATCACGAAGGCGTCGTGGAGGGAGCGGCCGCGGATGTGGGTCAGCGGGAGCACCTCCAGCATGCCGCGGGCGGTGATCTCCTCGATGACCTCGCGGGAGGTGACGGCCGACAGCGTGTCGAAGACCGCCTGCGCCCACGGGCTCATCTTCTCGGCCTCGGAGCCGGGCAGATAGCCGAGCTCCTGCCCGCCCACCGCGTACAGCGGACGGAAGACCATCACCTTCTGGTGCTGGCGGCGCTCCAGGACCGCTTCCAGGCCCGCGCACAGTGCCAGCGCCGACTTGCCGGTGCCGGCCCGGCCGCCCATGGAGACGATCCCGACGTCCGGGTCGAGCAGCAGGTCGAGCGCGATGCGCTGCTCGGCACTGCGGCCCTTGATGCCGAACGCCTCACGGTCGCCGCGCACCAGCCGGATGTTGCCCTCGGGGGTGACCCGGCCGAGTGCCTTGCCGCGCTCCGACTGGATGGTCAGGCCGGTGTGCACGGGCAGGTCGGCGGCCTCCGGGACGTACACGTGTCCTTCCTCGAAGAGGATGTCCACCTGTTCGCCGGGCAGCGTCAGTTCGGACATTCCGGTCCAGCCGGAGGAGTCCGTGATGGCGAGCTCGGCCCGGTACTCCTCGGCGAGGAGACCGACCGAGGACGCCTTGATCCTGAGCGGTAGATCCTTCGACACGACCGTGACGTCGAACCCCTCGGCCTGCAGATTGCGGGCGACCGCGAGGATGCGTGAGTCGTTGTCCCCCAGGCGGTAGCCGGACGGCAGCACGCTGGGGTCCGAGTGGTTGAGCTCGACACGGATGGTCCCGCCCAGCTCCCCGATCGGGATGGGGGCGTCGAGGCGTCCGTACCTGACCCGGTAGTCGTCGAGCAGACGCAGGGCCTGCCGGGCGAAGTAGCCGAGTTCGGGATGGTGCCGCTTGGCCTCCAGTTCCGTGACCACGACGATGGGGAGCACGACCTCGTGCTCCTCGAAGCGGGCCATGGCGTTCGGGTCGGCCAGCAGGACGCTGGTGTCGAGAACATAGGTGCGCCGGTCTGGCATACGGCGCTTTGTGCTGGTCACCACGGAAGGACGTACCCCCTCGGATGAGGTCGGGGAGCGACGGAGTGGAGCTGGACCGGTCGGCGGCCCCGATGCACGGGCCGGTGACCGGCCCCCCGCTGCTTCTTCCGTGCCGTGACCGCACGGTCGGGCTGGTGCAAAGGGCCTCCCGGGCGGACGGCCCCGTGCCGCCCGCTGAGGATGCGACACCCGTGGTTCGGGCATCGACCTGCTTGGCTTATGCCCTCGAAAATGCGCCGCCATGCCACGGCATATGACGGCGCGCCGGTGAACTCCTTGTTACTTCCACCCCAAAAGGGGTACAAACGCCCCGTTCGGGGGATCGCGTGGGTCAGCCGCCGTAGCGCCGGTGACGGGCCGCGTAGTCGCGCAGGGCCCGCAGGAAGTCGACCTTGCGGAAGGCCGGCCAGAAGACCTCGCAGAAGTAGTACTCCGAATGGGCCGTCTGCCACAGCATGAATCCGGACAGCCGCTGTTCACCGCTGGTGCGGATCACCAGATCGGGGTCGGGCTGGGCGCGCGTGTAGAGGTGGCGGCCGATGAGGTCGACGCTGACGGAGTCCGCCAGGTCCTCCATCGAGGTGCCCTTGTCGGCGGCGTCCACGATCATGGAGCGTACGGCGTCGGCGATCTCCTGCCGGCCGCCGTAGCCGATGGCCACGTTGACCAGTATCCCGTCGACGTGCGCGGTGGCCTGCTCGGCCTCCTTCAGCGCGGTCTGCACATGCGAGGGGAGGATGTCGGGGGTGCCGACGTGGTGGACCCGCCAGCGGCCGTCGGCGGCGAGGGTGCGCACGACGTCCTCGATGATGCCGAGGAGCGGGACGAGTTCCTCCTGCGGGCGGTCGAGGTTGTCCGTCGACAGCAGCCACAGGGTGACGACCTCGACATCCGTCTCGGAGCACCAGCCGAGGAACTCCTCGATCTTCTCGGCACCGGCGCGGTGGCCGTCCTCGGTGGAGGAACCCGCGGCCTTCGCCCAGCGCCGGTTGCCATCCATGATGACCCCGATGTGCTTGGGCACCTGAGCGTGGTCCAGGTGGCCTTCCACCCGGCGTGCGTACAGCCTGACCAGAAGGCCGCGCAGCTTGTCGCGCAGGTTCACGTGATTGTCAGCCCCTCCGTACGGTGCGGTCCCCGCGGCCACAGCCTACCGCCGTGCGGATCGCCGTTGCCGTGCGGGGCGGTTCGATGTGGGTGCAAAAAAACGGGCCGGTCCGTGGGGGGGAGACGGACCGGCCCGAGGGGGGGTTTCCACCATAACCCTTCGTAAGTGATGCTGCGTGCATTGGCGCGAGACAATTACTCTCCGGAGTCGGCTGACGACGCCCAGATGACCCCGGAAGCCATGATTCATGGGTGGCCGATGGCCGGAACACAGCCAAATCCCAGGGGAATCGGGTGGTTTACCGAGGGAAGCAGAGGTTTTGACGCGACTTGGGCGTCACCCGGGAGGGCGTCCGCAGGTCCCCCTGACGGGCTAACCGGCCGGTGAACGCCGGCTTGACGCGGGCGGCACCGTGCAGCCCCCTCCACTGCGCGGTGCCGCACCCGCAGCTTTGCTGGCGCGAATTGCGCGCCCTCGAACTTACGCGAGGTCGACTGTGAATGCGAACCAGTCGCGATAACGATGTGGAAACCCCGTGGAGGCCGGGGGCGTTCTGCGGAAGAGTGCACCGGAATGCACCTTTCGCTTTGCCCGGAGGGCCGCGGACGACCGACCGGAGTACGCCGGAATGCGCTACGGCGAACACTCCTCGATCTCTCCGCCCGCGCACACCCCGGCGCACCGGGCGACGGTTCCCGGCCAATTCTCCGCGCGGCGCCGCCGGGCGGGTCTCAGGGGCGGCGGGCCTCGATGAGATGTCGGGTGCTGTGGGCCACGAAGGGGCCCTCGGTCGTGATCCGCTCGTGCAGGGCTCGCAGCCGGGGCTCGTAGGCCGGAACGGTGAAGCCCGGCACCATCCACACCACCTTGCGCAGGAAGTGGACGACGGCCGCGATGTCGTGGAACTCGACGCGCAGCCGCTCCGCGCGCAGGCCGACGACCTCCAGACCGGCCGCCTCGGCCCCGGCCCGCTCACGGTCGGGATGCCGCGCGCTGCTCTCCGCGTCCGGCTGCGGCCCGAGGAAGAACTCGACCAGTTCGAAGACGCTGCGCGGGCCGACATGCTGGGCGAAGTACGTCCCGCCGGGCCGCAGCACCCGCGCGATCTCCTCCCACAGCGGCCTGACGGGGTGACGGCTGGAGACGAGGTCGAAGACGGCGTCCGCGAACGGCAGCGGGGCGTCCTCCGGCGAGGAGACGACCACGACACCGCGCGGCCGCAGCAGATCGGTGGCCTTCGCGACGTTCGCCGGCCAGCCCTCGGTCGCGACGGCGAGGAGGGGCACGCTCCCGGCCCGCCCGAGGGCGAAGTCCAGGACCTCTCCTCCCCCGGTCTGGACGTCCAGCGCGGCGGTCGCGCCGGCCAGCCGCCGGCCCAGCGACACCGCGTACCCCCACGAGGGCCGTGCCTCCGTAGCCCGCCCCTCGAACCACGAGAAGTCCCATCCCTCGGTGGGCACGGCGGCGCCCTCGGCGAGGAGGTCCTCGAAGGTGGGGGCGGGGCCGGGGCCGGGGGGCTGATGGGCGGTCATGGAGGGATCGTGGCAGAGGGGAGGGAACGGGCGCCGGTCATTTTCCCGCGGGGAACGTCTCGACCGAGACCCGCGCCCCCGCCCGCACCCCCCACTCCGTCAGGGCGCCCGCCTCGGCCTCCAGGACGTGCCGGGCCCGCGGGCGTGGCAGGCCCAGACGGCCGGGGCGCATCGTGCGGACGGCCAGGACCGTGAGGTCGCGGGCCAGATAGGCGACGTCGATGGGGATGCGCATACCGAAGGTGTGGACCCCGGAAGCGGGGGAGAGCAGCAGCACGCCGTCGACGCCGTCCCGGCCCAGCAGGCCCTTCGTACGGGCCCGGTAGGAGGCGGCGATCTCCAGCGGGATCCGGATGACGCCCCCGTCCTCCACACCCTCCCCGCCCACGACCAGTTCGCCGCGCCCGTCCCGCCACCGCCCCATGTCCCACCTCTCGTATCCTGTCCGGCCTACCCTCTTCCCCGTGCCGCGAAAAATCGTGCTGATGATGTCGATGTCCCTCGACGGGTACATCGAGGGCCCCGGACAGGACATCTCCTGGCATCGCGTCGACGAGGAAGTCCACCAGTACTTCAACGACGTGATCCGTGAAATGGGCGGCCTGCTCAGCGGCCGTACCACCTACGAACTCATGGCCGGCTACTGGCCGACCGCCGACGCCGACCCGGACGTCTCCCCCACGTCCGCCGAGTTCGCCGGCATCTGGCGGGACATCCCGAAGACCGTGTACTCGCGGACCCTGCAACACGCCGAGTGGAACACCACGATCGTGCGGGACGTCGTCCCCGAGGAGGTCGAGGCCCTGAAGGCACAGCCGGGCGGCGACCTGGGCCTGGGCGGGGCCGCCCTCTCCGCCGCCTTCCTCCGCCACGGTCTCGTCGACGGGATCCACCTCTGCGTCCACCCCGTCCTCGTCGGCGGCGGCACCCCCCTCTTCCCGCCCGCCGACACCCACACCGCGCTCCACCTCACCGAGTCCCGCACCTTCGGCAACGGTGTCGTGCTGCTGCGCTACGACATCCTGCGGCAGGCGGACAGCCCCTAGTGCCGCGGCACTAGCTCGCGGTCCTCGGGAAGGTGACCTCCACCCGGCGGTTCTTCTTGCGGCCCTCCTCCGTGGAGTTGTCGGCGATCGGGTACTGCTCGCCGTAGCCGCGCACCTCGAAGGTGATGTCCGGGTTGTTCAGGTCGCCGGCGAGTTCGGCCTGGACGGCGTCGGCGCGCTGCTTCGACAGGACGTCACCGTGGGCGGAGGAACCGAGGTTGTCCGTGAAGCCGAAGACACGGACCAGGTTGGTGTTCTGCTTCTTGATCTCGTCGGCGATCACCGCGATACGGGCCTGCGCGTCCGCGCCGAGCTTCGCGCTGTCCTTGCCGAAGAGGACCTCCGCCTGCAGGGCGAACGTCACGTCCGCGTTGGTGTCCTCACGGCGTTCGTCGCCCGACTGGTCCTCCACGACCTGCTTGATGTCCAGCACCTTGGGCTCGGCCAGGGTGCCGCCCTGGGGAAGCTTGAGGTCGGGGTCGTTCGGGTCCACCTCGACCGGGGCGGTGGCGGTGGGTTCGGTGCCCGGGGGGACGCTGGGGGCGGTGTCGTCGGCACGGGACGCGGGAGCGGTGCCGAGGATCACGAGGGTGGCTGTGGCCACGGCCAGCGTGAGACGTGGGGTCATGACCGGCCTCACCCGGAGATCTTGATGACCGCGCTGGGAAACAGCGGGAGCTGGAAGGTGACGTCGGTGGAGCTGGCGGGGGGTGCGGGGAACTGGAGGAAGACGTCGATCGATTCCCCCGCCTTCAGGGTGGAGAAGCCGGTGGTGGTGAGGGGCCGGCCGTCTGTGTCGCGGAGGACGTAGTAGCGCTTCTTGCTCTTGGAGTCGACGAGAGTGGCTCCGCCGAGGGAGCGGCCGTTGTTCATGATCTCGGTTTCGTTGCCGCTCAGCGCGGACGGGATCGTGGCCATCTCCCCGCCGTCGTTCTTCAGGGCACCGTTCACGGTGACGAAGCCGCCTGAGTCGCGCACCGCGGAGGTGATCTGGAGAAGCAGGCCGCCGGGGCCCTTCAGTTCGGCGATCGGCTCCTCGGACTCCCCTTCCTGCGTGTTCGGTTGCGATCCACCACCGGACTTGGATGCCGACGACGTGTTCTGCGGCTTCTTGTCGTCGTCACCCCCGCCCCCGCAGCCGGCCGCGCCGAGGGCCAGCCCGGCCACGAGGGTCAGCGCGACCGTCCCCCTGCGGGCTTTCGCAGTGAATCGCATGTTCATCACTCTGCTTCCTTCTTCAGCCGGTGGTCAGGTGGACGTCGAAGAGGTCCTCGGGCCCGGGCAGATCGGTCAGGTCCTCCGGGTCCAGTTGCCAGTCCTCCCCGTCGTCGCACGTGAGCGTCGGCAGTACGGCGTCCTCGGGGTCCTCGGGGTCCTCGGGGTCCTCGCCCGGCAGTTCGAACGTGCACAGCGGCTCTACCACGGCGGTGGCGGACGCATGTGCCCTTGTGGTGCTCGTGACGGGGATGACGGACTCCCCCGCCGACTTGTTCGCGTGGACCCTGACGGTGGTGCGGAGGCCGTCCACGCAGTCGTCCACACTGGCGTCGTTCTGCGCGGCGAGCTCGGAGGCGCGCCAGCACGAGGGTTCCAGACTCACGTCACCGTCGAAGATCTGCTGCCACTTCGTCGGGTCGAGCACGTCCGCGACCCACTCGCCCGCGAGTTGGTCCCTCGTCTCCTGGGCCGCCGCCAGCGCGGCCGCGTCGGCGGCGGTCTGGGCGCCGTTCCGGTTGACCGCCGCCTGGCCCACCGCGAAGTACGCGAACGCGAGAAAGAGCAGGCCCGCCACCACCGTGATGTAGATGGGGAAAGCCTGCCCGGCGTCGCGGTGCCCGTGAGATCGGGTCAGGGAGCCACCTTGCCGATCTGGGTGGTGAGCTTGTCCACGATCGTCTGGCCCAGGTTCGTGTTCGCGATCAGCACCACGATCGCCACCACCACCGCGATGATCCCCAGGTACTCCACCGCGGTCTGCCCACGGTCGCCGGCGGCGCGGCGCCTTACCGCCTCCGTCACCCGGACCTTGGCCGCGACGGCGGTCCTCAGCAGCAGGTCGCTCATGGCGTTCCTCTCGGTTTGAGGCATTGGCATGAGGAACGTATGCCGTGGCGGGTGCTGCGGACGAGGGCCCGTGGGCCCAATTTCCCAGCCATTTCGCCACCGCCTCCGCGCGGCTGCTGCTGTGCAGCTTGGCGAAGATGCGGTTGATGTGGTTCTTGACGGTCTTTTCGCTGATGAAGCAGGCGGCGGCGATCTGCTGGTTGTTCAGACCCGACGCGATGAGGTCCATGATCTCCGCCTCCCTCCCGCTGAGCCCGAACCCGGCCCTGTGTCCCGGCACCGGCGCTGGCGCCGACAGCGAAGACTGTCCCACATTTGGTTGCAGTTGCGAAAGCGAGTGCGCGAAAGTCGCTGGAAATAAGCCTGTTGGGGCAATGTCCATGTGTGCAGTCGCACCGATATGATTGCCTCTTGAGACATCGCCGACCGCTGACGTCAGTTCCTCCACCGTGAACTCGCCGTGCACCAGGTAGCCGCGCGCGCCCAGGCGCAGCGCTTCCTGGACGGTCGAGGAGTCATGGCTGTACGTCAGCATGAGGACCGAGGTGATGCGGGCCAGGTGCGGGAGGGCCGTGAGGCCGTCCACGCCGGGCATGCGGACGTCGAGGAGGACCACGTCGGGGCGGTGGCGGACGGCCGCCTCGTAGGCCTCGCGGCCGTCCGCCGCCTCCGCCACGACGGTGATGTCCTCGCGGTTGGTGAGGATCGCGGTCAGGCCCGCGCGGACCACCGGGTTGTCGTCGGCGACCACGACCCGCACGGCTGCGTCAGGGGGTCGGTGCGACATGCGGCCTCCGCTCGGGAACAAGCGCCGCGAGGGGCAGTTCGAGTCGTACCTCGGTGCCCGGACCGTGGTCGCCGCTGGCGATGTGGATGCGGGCGCCGACACAGGCCGCCCGTTCGACCATGCCGACGAGGCCGAAGTGCCCGGTGCGGCGGAGGTGGTCGAGGGTGGTGCCGGGCGGGAGGCCGCGGCCGTCGTCGTGGATGGAGAGCGTGAGCTGTTCGTCGTGGACGCCCGCGCAGACCTCCACCGACGTGGGGGCCGCGTGCCGGCGGGCGTTCTCCATGGCCTCCGCGGTGATGGTGAGGAGCTGGCGGGCCACGGCGGGCGGCACCGGGAGGGTCGTACGGTCGCCGGTGGGACGGTAGGTGACGGGCAGGCCGGTGCGGGACGCGAAGTCGCTGGTGCGGGCCTTCAGTTCGGGCAGGACGTCCACGCCCGCGGGCGGGTCCGACTCGCGGCGCAGGTCGGTGAGGAGTTCGCGGGACTCGGCGGCGGCGCGGCGGGCGGAACGGGCGAGGAGTTCCGCCTGCCGTCGGACCGCGGCGGGGTCGAGGTCCGCCGAGGAGGCCAGGGCGTCCGCGGTCAGCGCGACTCCGTGCAGGGTCTTGGCGACCGAGTCGTGCATCTCGCGGGCGAGACGGGCGCGTTCGGCGGCCACCGCCTCGGCGACCGCGAGGCGGGCCCGGACGGCGGTCAGGGTCTGGGTGGCCTCGCCGAAGCGGAGCATGAGGCCGCGCAGGGTCGAGCCGACCGCGCCCGTGATGACGCAGAAACCGGGGAGGAGGAGGCGTTCGGCGACGCTCGTGCCCGGGCCCGCCACCAGCGTGGCCTGCACCAGGAGCAGGATCAGCGACTGGAGGGAGGCGAAGCAGGCCGCGCCGCGCCAGCCGTAGACGATGCCGGCGAGGAGCGGGGTGCAGACACTGACGTAGGCGAGGGTGGTGTCGGGGCCGGCGGAGATCAGCAGGAGCGTGCCGAGGACGGTGTCCGCCGCGAGGAGGGCGGGATGGCGCAGGAGGAGGGGGCCGAAGCGTTCCCAGTCGCGGAACAGGACGTAGGAGCCCATGAAGGTGACGACGACGGCCGCGCCGACCAGGCGGGTGCCCAGGCCGGGGGATGCGTTGAGGAGGGCGACGGGGGCGGCCACCGCGATCATCGCGAGACGGAAGCCGAAGACCTGGCGGCACATCGCCTGGAGGGCGTTGACCTGGAGACGCATGGTGTCCGCGGTTGCCGTCATCGGTGCCCCCTAGTCCCCGGTGATCGAGCTGAAGTCGGTGCCGGAGCCGAGGAGCATGCCCGCGCCGAGCAGCAGCATCGTCGCCGGGACCATGAACGTCGTGATCATCAGCGTGGCCTTGGGGACCGCGCGGGCGGCCTTGCGGCGGGCGTTCTGGGCGTCCGTGCGGCGCATGTCCTTGGCGATGGCGACGAGTGTGTCGACGATCGGCGCGCCCAGTTCCTCGCCCTGCTGGAGGGCGGTGACGAACATGGCGACCTGCTCGGAGTCGTTACGGCGGCGCAGCTCCTCGAAGGCCTCGCGGCGGCTCATGCCCAGGTCCATCTGGCGGAGGGTGATGCGGATCTCGTCCGCCCAGGGGCCCTCGTACTTGGACGAGACCCGGTCGAGGGCCTGGCGGAAGCCGAGGCCGGCGCTGACGACGACGGCGAGGACGTCGAGGAAGTCGGGCAGGGTGCGTTCGATGGCGTCCTTGCGGACCCGGATCGCCGACCAGATGCCGACCTCCGACCAGAAGGCGGCGAAGGCCAGCATGAGGAGGGCGATGAAGAAGCTGCCCTGAAGGAGGGCGGCGAGGGCGCCGAGGCCGCCGATCGCGCCGTAGACCGCGCGGCGGGCGGCGTAGCGGTCGATGGTCAGGCCGCCCGGGTTGCCCGCGAGGTCGATCCGGCGCCGGTAGCGGGCCACCTGTTTGGGGCCCATCAGGCGCAGCACGGCGGGCGCGTAGCGCATGCCGAGGCGGTCGACGAGCGAGCCCACGGCGCTGGTGCGGGTGGCGCCGACCTCCAGGGCCAGTACCAGGTCGCTGGGGAGTTTCGCCTCGGCCCGGTACATGCGGATCCCGGCGAAGACGCCCCACACGCTGAGGCCCATGGCGAGGGCGAGCAGGAGTTCCATGCTGGTGCGTCCCTCCTCAGACGTCGATCCGCGACATGCGGCGGATGAGGACGAAGCCGACGGCGTAGAGGGCGAAGGCGACGATCACACAGGCCTGGCCGATCGCCGACCCGGTCATCCGTTCCAGCGTTCCCGAGCTGACGCTGTCCATGAGGAACAGGGCGCCGACGCCCAGCACCGGCACGGCGTACGAGGTCATGTTGACCTGGGACAGCTGGGTGCGCACCTCGCGCCTGGTCTCCTTGCGCTCCTCCAGGGTCTCGGTGAGGTTGCGCAGCGCGCCGACGACCTGGCCGCCCGCCCGGTTGGAGAGGACGAGCGTGGTGACGAGGACGACGAGTTCGCGGGAGGGGAGCCGGTCGGCGAGTTCACCGAGGGCGTCGTCCATGGAGTGGCCGACCGCCAACTGGTTGGCCACCTTGCCGAGTTCCTCGCCGGCCGGGGCCTCGAGCTCCTCCGCCGCCATGCCGATGGCGGTGCGCAGGGCGAGGCCGGCGTGGGTGGCGTTGGCCAGGATGCGGGCCAGTTCGGGGAGTTGGTTGATGAACTTCTCGATGCGTTTCTGGCGCTGCCAGTTGAGGAACTGCAGGGCGGCCCAGATGCCGAGGAGTCCGGCGAGCGGGCCGAAGAAGGGGGCCAGCACCGCCTGGCCGACCAGCCACAGGCCCGCCACCGTGGCGATCATGTAGACGAAGAACTCGCCCGGGGTGATGTCCAGCCCGGTCGCCGCCAGCTTGAGTTCGAGCTTGCGGCCCAGGGGCGTACGGCGCAGGCGACGATCCAGGTCGCGGAAGCGGCGGCGGCGCCCGCTCAGGGGAACCTGGCCGGTGTATGACAGCCGTTCCACGAGTGCGGCCCGCTGGGCGCGGCCCTTGGCGTAGACGTGGACGCCCGCGACGGCCAGGGTGCAGGTCAGCAGGGCCACACCGGTGGTGAGGGTGATGAGGGTGTCGAGGTCCATGGCTGCTACCGCGCTTCCCGTGTGGTCAGTTCGAGTGCGTCGCGCGCGACCCCGAACGCCTGCGGGATCGGCTGGCTCGCCATGTACAGGCGGTCGGCGGTGCGGCGCGGGAGGGGGAAGTACTCGAAGGCGCCGTGGACGAGGCCGTCGGCGGTCATCGGCTGGGCGTTGAAGCGGGCGATCGTCGCGAGCCGGAAGGGTTCCGAGCCGTGGCTGTCGAGCAGGGCGATCTCGGTGATCCGCCGGGCGCCGTCGGCGAACCGGGTGAGCTGGACGAGCACGTCGACGGCGCTGTTGATCTGGTCGTGCAGCGCGACGAACGGGATCTCCACGTCGGACATGGACGCCAGGGTCTGCAGCCGCATCAGCGCGTCCTCCGCGCTGTTGGCGTGGACGGTGGCGAGCGAGCCGTCGTGGCCGGTGGACATCGCCTGGAGCATGTCGAGCGACTCGCCGCCGCGGACCTCGCCGACCACGATCCGGTCGGGGCGCATCCGCAGCGAGTTGCGGACCAGGTCGCGGATGGTGATCCGGCCGTTGCCCTCGACGTTCGGCGGCCGGGACTCCAGCCGGATCACGTGCGACTGCTGGAGCTGGAGTTCGGCCGAGTCCTCGATGGTGATGATGCGTTCGCCTTCCGGGATCAGTCCGGAGAGGGCGTTGAGCAGGGTCGTCTTGCCGGTGCCGGTCGCACCCGACACGATCACGTTGAACTTCGCCTGCACCAGCCCCGCCAGCAGGTACAGCATGGGCTCGTCGAGCGAGCCGAAGCCGATGAGCTCGTTGAGGGTGAAGGAGCGCGGGAAGCGGCGGATGGTGAGGATCGGGCCGGTGAGGGAGAGCGGCGGGATGATCACGTTGACGCGCTCGCCGGACGGGAGGCGGGCGTCCACCATCGGGTTCGTCTCGTCGACACGGCGGTTGACGGTCGACACGATCCGCTCGATCGTCTGCATGAGCTGGTCGTTGGAGGCGAACCGGAGCGGAAGCTGCTCCACCCTCCCCGCCCGCTCGACGAAGATCGCGTCCGGGCCGTTCACCATGATCTCCGTGATGGACGCGTCCTCGAGCAGCGGCTCCAGGATGCCGAGGCCGAGTGCCTCGTCGACCACCCGCCGGATCAGCTGCGAGCGCTCCACGGTCGACAGCACCGGGCCCTCACGGCTGATGATGTGCCCGAGGACACGCTCGAGCCGCGCCCGGCGCTCGGCGGCCGCCAGCGAACTCATCTCGGCGAGGTCGATCTCCTCGAGCAGCTTGGACCGGTAGGAGGAGACCAGGAGGCCGTCCTCGCCCCGGCCGCCCTGCTCCTCGGGGGTGGTGATGCGTGCCCGCAGGCTCATGGCTTCGCCGCCTTCCTTCAGTGGTCGACCGGCATCGTGGCCGTCTTGCGGGCGGTGCCGAAGCTTCCGATGCCGGGGATGACCGACGGGATGGTGACACTGGAGGTGACCTGCACCTCGTCGCCCAGGTCGGCGCTCACGCACCCCGCGTCCAGCCAACTGCTCACCGCCCGGGCGCAGTCCGCCTGGTAGTCCTCGCGGAGCGACGCGCTGCGCGCCCCGGTCCTGGCCGCCGTCCCCGCCTGCTGGGCGGCGTACGCGATCAGTCCGAGCTGGACGGCTCCCAGCGCGACCAGCAGCAACAGCGGCAGGAATCCCAGGTACTCCAGCGCCACCTGCCCCCGGTCGCCGCGCCTGCGCAGTCCGTACCGCATCTCAGTCGCCGTCCTCTTCCTCTACGGCACCGGCGTGGCCGTACACCGGGAACGGGAAGTCGATCAGGCCCGGGAACAGGACGGGGACGTGCAGGGTGACCTCGGCCGTCACATAGCCAGTGCCGCCGCAGCTCACGCTCGCGTTTCCTTTCCACGCGTCCCCCAGCTTGTCAAGGCCCGCCTGTTCGCAGACCCCCTGCCGCTCCCCCGGCGGCGCCGCCGTCCCCGCCCGCACCGCCTCGTCGGCAGCATTCCCCGCGAGCGTGAACGTGTATCCCACAAGTACGAACTGCCACACCAGGACCAGGGTCACGATGATCAGCGGCGTCATGCCGAGGAACTCGATCGTGACCTGCCCGCGGTCCCCGCGCACCCGGCTCCTCACGGCCTCACTCCTTCCGCCGCCGGAAACCGACCGCGCCCCGGTCCGCGCCCCGGCCCCGGCCGCCCCGCCGTACGACGGCCCCCTCCGGCACCTTCACCAGGCCCAGTTCCGCGGCGAGCGCCCACAGGGCCTGGCGGACGGTGCTCTTGCCGTCGAGGGCGTGGACCCGGCCGGCGTCGACCGCGGCCTGCAGTTCACGGAAGTTGGCGGGGATCACGGTGGCGGCGACGGCCGTGCCGGTGATCCGCTGGACGAGCTGCGGCTGGATCTCCGTGCCGCGGGAGTGGCGGTTGACGACGACGGTCGTCTCCTCGGCCTTGCGGACCTGGAGCCGGTCCCACATGCGGACGGTGCGTTTGGCGCCCCGGACCGCGACCACGTCCGGGGTGGTGACGAGCAGGGCCCGGTCGGCCATCTCCACGGCGGCCGCGCCCGCGCCGCTGAGCTGGGCACCGCAGTCGACGATCACGACCTCGTAGCGGGAGCGCAGGGCGCTGAGGATCTGGCGGACGGCGCGGTCGGTGACCTCCTCGCCGCGTTCGCCCTCGCCGGGGGCGAGGAGGAGGGCCACTCCGGTGTCGTGGCGGAAGACGGCCTCGGCGAGGATGCGGGGCGAGATGTCGGCGATGGCGGCGAGGTCGACGACCGAGCGGCGGAACTGGACGTCCAGGTAGGAGGCGATGTCGCCGGCCTGCAGGTCGAGGTCGACCAGGGCGGTGGGGCGGCCGGAGGCCTGGGCGGCGAGGGCGATCTGGACGGCGGCCAGGGTCGCGCCGACGCCCCCCTTGGCGCCGCTGACGGTGACGACCGTGCCTCCCACTCCGGTGAACACTTCGGACCCGTGGCCCAGATGACGTCGTACCCCCACGGACCACTGGGCGACGGACTGGACGCGGTTCGCCAGCTCCTCGTAGCTCAGCGGGAGCGTGACCAGGCCGCGGGCGCCGGAGTCCATGGCGGCCTGGAAGAGACCGGGGCCCACGTCCGTGGTGACGAGGATGACGCCGACCGCCGGAAAGCGCAGGGCGACCTCGCGGACCAGTTCGAGGGCCGGTACGGGGCCGATGCGTTCATGGACGACGACGACCTCGGGGAGTTCGTCGACCGACTCGGCGGCGAGCCGGGCGAGGGTGTCGACGAGCTGGGTGGAGTCGCCGACCGGGGTGACCGGTTCGGCGTCGGGGAGCTGGCTGAGGAGGGTGGTGAGGGAGCGGACCGCGTCCGCGTCGCCGACGGCCGGGAGGATCCTCGTGGGCATGGGCGGCGGCCTCTCACTTGTCCGTGGCGAGTTCGTACGTACGGTCCCGTTCGGGGACCGTGGTGTCACCGCCGGGGGCGACGAGGGCGAGGCGGACCCGCTTGGCGAAGGACTCGGCGTAGGTGATGCGCTGGGCGTCGAGCGTGGAGAGCGCGAAGGTGATGGGGACCACCTGGGTCGTCGACCGGTCCCGTTCGCTCGCGTCGGGGTCGAGGACGGGCAGCTTGCCGACGTCGATGACGCGGGCGTTCGTCACGATGATCTTCGACTGGTCGGGATCGCTCTCCCGGGCGCCCTCGAAGGTGGCGTAGACGTTGACGGAGAAGCCCGGCTTGATCTTGCCCGCCACCCCGGTCGCCGCGTCGATCATGATGGCGACCTCCTGCTGCCCCGGCTGGAGGGCGGGCTGGTCGACGATCATGTCGTCCTGGAGCAGGGAGCCCTTCTTCAGCGTGGTCACGGCGATCTTGCCGCGGATCGTGGCGAGATCGGTGACCGCGTTCTCCGACAGCCAGCGCTCGGGCATCTCGATCTTCTTGAACTGGCCCGCGGTGAGGGGCGTGTACGGCGCCACGTCGGACCGCAGCTCGTACGCGGCGACCTCGGGGCCGACCTCGGACTTGACGTCGTCTATGACGGAGAGGACGCCGGCGAAGGCCGCGAGGGCGCACAACACCGACAGGAGCAGGAGAATCACGCCGCGGCGCTGACGGGAGTTCATGAACCGTGCAACCTCGTTGGGGGTCGGGTCGAGCGGGGACGAACGGAAGCGGTACTAGCCGCCCGTGGTCAGGGCGCGGACGGGGCGGGCGGTGAGTTCGGAGGCGGGCGGCGGGGTGGCGCAGCAGAAGACGCAGCGGTCGCCGATGACGTCGATGCCGCACCAGTGGCAGACGGTCTGCCGGACCGAGGCGACGAGTTGGTACAGGACCGAGAGGTCCGGCAGGTAGGCGCAGAACTCGATCAGCTTCGGGGTGCCCCACCAGTCGGCGGACTCGGCGGGCGCCTCGGTCTCCCTGAGTCCCTGGACCCGCCAGGAGGGGGCGAGGGTTCCGGTGACCCAGTCGGACTGCAGCTGTCCGCGCCCGACGAGCATCCAGGTGCCGAACTCGGGGCCGGGGAGGACGGCTCCGGGTACGGCCTTCGTCAACTCGGGCTGCGGATGGGCGAGCACACCGAACTGACTGCCCGGAACCCACGACCTGGCATGCGACTTCAGCCCGACGACGGGGACGCGGTCGAGGCGGGCGACGGACCCGAGGAGCGCGCCGGCGTGGATGTAGTGGGTGAGCAGCCGGGCCGCCGAGGCGAGCACGCCGGGCCCGAGGTCGCAGGAGGCGAGCTGGCGCAGCTGGCGGGCGAGGACGGCGACCGCGAGCGGGGGCAGATCGGGCCGGTGGAGCGCGATCCGGTCGCTCTCCAGCAGCGACCGGATGGTGTGCAGCCGCTGCTCCACGGCGGGCGGGGTCGCCCGCGAGTACACGACGATCACATGCCCGTACTGCTCGACGAGCGACTGCACGGCGGCCAACGCCTGTTCGAGCGGCTGCCGGTCGAGGCCGGCGAGCACGGCCGCAGGCAGGGTCCGTTCGTCCTGTGGCGGCAGCGCCAGGTCGGCGCCGGTCACGGCAATGGCTGTTGGCACACGCAGCTCCCCGATTCCCGCGGTCCGGCCCACCGGCGTTGCGTTACTCCGGCGCACCGAGGTGACTTCATTGCGTGACTACCTCAGCACTGTAACCACGCCCCTGTGGCCGGAGAACAGCTTTCCGTAGCTGGTAAGGAACTGTTCTTCGCGCAAGTCGCAGCAAAACGGGGCAGGTTACGCACCGCCGAGCTCCACCGGCCTTCCACAAGCGGACCTCTTGACAAGCGAATTGGTCTGGACCAACGTATTGTCATGTCCCCTAACAAACACAAGTCCCGGCACGAACACCGGCTACGACTGTGGTCGGGAGCGGTGGTCGCCGCTCTCGCCCTCTCCCTGGCGGGCGCGGCTCAGGCGTCCGCCGCGGACATCGACAACGCGAAGAACGCCGGATTCGAGTCCGGCCTGACCGACTGGACCTGCTCGGCGGGCAGCGGCACGACGGTCTCCTCCCCCGTGCACGGCGGCGCGGCCGCGCTGAAGGCGACCCCGGCCGGCCTGGACTACGCCCAGTGCACCCAGTCGGTGGCGGTACAGCCCAACTCGACGTACACGCTCGGCGCCTGGGTCCAGGGTGGCTACAGCTACCTGGGCGTGACCGGCACGGGCACCACGGACGTGTCGACCTGGACCCCCGACTCCTCGACCTGGAAACAACTGTCGACCACCTTCACCACGGGGTCGTCGACCACGTCCGTCACGGTCTACACCCACGGCTGGTACGGCCAGCCGCCGTACTACGCGGACGACGTCTCGGTCTACGGCCCCGACGGCGGCGGAGGCGGCGACACGACCCCGACGGTCCCGCCCGCACCGGCGGGTCTGGCCGTCTCCGGTACGACGTCCTCCTCCGTCTCCCTCTCCTGGTCCCCGGTGTCGAACGCGACGTCCTACAACGTCTACCGGGCCGGCACGAAGGTCACCTCGGTGACCGGCGCCTCGGCCACCGTCACCGGGCTCGCGGCGTCCACGTCGTACTCCTTCCAGGTGACGGCGGCGAACGCGGCGGGCGAGTCGCCGAAGTCGACGGCGGTCACGGGCACGACGACGGCCACGTCGAACAGCTCTCTGCCGAAGCACGCGGTGACCGGCTACTGGCAGAACTTCAACAACGGCGCGACGGTCCAGCGCATCTCGGACGTCCCGTCCCAGTACGACATCATCGCGGTGGCCTTCGCCGACGCGACGACCACTCCGGGCGCGGTGACCTTCAACCTCGACTCGGCCGGCCTCGGCGGCTACACGGTGGACCAGTTCAAGGCCGACATCAGGGCGAAGCAGGCGGCCGGCAAGAAGGTGATCGTCTCGGTCGGCGGCCAGAACGGCACGGTGTCGGTCAACGACCCGACGTCGGCGGCCAACTTCGCGAACTCGCTCTACACCCTCATGCAGACGTACGGCTTCGACGGCGTCGACATCGACCTGGAGAACGGCCTCGACGCGACGTACATGACCCAGGCGCTGCGGTCGCTGTCCTCGAAGGCGGGCTCTTCGCTCGTACTGACGATGGCCCCCCAGACGATCGACATGCAGTCGACCTCGAACACCTACTTCCAGACCGCGCTGAACGTGAAGGACATCCTCACCGTCGTCAACATGCAGTACTACAACAGCGGTTCGATGCTGGGCTGCGACGGCAAGGTGTACTCGCAGGGCTCGGTGGACTTCCTCACCGCCCTGGCCTGCATCCAGCTGGAGGGCGGCCTGTCCCCGTCCCAGGTGGGCCTGGGCCTCCCGGCCTCGACGAGCGGCGCGGGCAGCGGGTACGTGTCGCCGTCCGTGGTGAACAACGCCCTGGACTGCCTGACGAAGGGCACCGGCTGCGGCTCCTTCAAACCTTCGAAGACGTACCCCGACCTGCGAGGCGCGATGACCTGGTCCACGAACTGGGACGCGACGGCGGGCAACGCGTGGTCGTCGACGGTAGGACCACACGTGCACGCGCTGCCGTGAGACCCAGGGCTTAACCCCGTGGGCGAACGCCCGGCCCCGACACTCCCGGGGCCGGGCGTTCGCGAAGCCGCCGCTTTCGTCGAGGTCAGCGGCTTGTCACCGTCGTACGCCTGGGCGGCGGGCACGGTGACGCCGGGGGCGGGTTCGGCGGCCGCGGAGGCCACCGGAACGGTCAGCGAGACGCCGACGGCGAGGACGCGGCGGTGGTCGGCCGTCGCGGGTTCATCAGCTCGCAGACGCGGGTCAGATCGTCGGAGCCACCGGAGCGGCCATGTCCTGCTTGGCCTGGGCTTCGTCCTTCTCCACCTGATCCTTCTGACCCTCGCCCTCTCCGCGGTCCTCCGACAGGGCTTCTCCACGCCGCCGAGCCGGGCGAGTCGGAAGGGGAAGGCGAGGCCGCCACCACGTCTCCCGCCTGACACCCGACGCCCTCGCCATCCGTCACGCGGTAGTGCGCGGTGGGTGACGCCACCGGTGCCCGGTCCATCCAGGTCGACCACGACCCGTCGGGCGACACCTCCCACGACACGACCGCCACCTACACCCCGTTCGCGGCAGGCGCGGGTCCGGCCCACGCCGTCGCCCAGGTCAGCAAGGTCACCACCGGTGACGCGGCAGCCAACACGACGAATTCCTACACCTACGACGCCGCCGGAAACGCCCGCACCCGCACCACGCGGGCGGGCACCGACACCCTCACCTACAACGACGAGGGCGACCTCGCCGAGCTGTCCTCGACCGGCACGAGCGGCGACACGACGTACCTCTACGACGCCGACGGCACCCTGCTGCTGCGCCGCAGCCCCGACGCCACCACCCTCTACACCGGCGACGAGGAGATCACCCTCGACAAGGGCGCCGGCAGCGCGGACGGTGTGCGCTACATCTCCCTCGCCGGCGAGACCGTCGCCACCCACTCGTCCGACGGCAAGTTCACCTATCTGATCCCCGACCGCCAGGGCACCGGCACCCTCGCCGTCGACTCCCAGACCCAGCAGGTCACCCGCCGCCAGTACAAGCCCTTCGGCGAGTCACGCGACCAGTCGGGCACCTGGACCGCCGGACAGCGCGGCTTCGTCGGCGGCACCGAGGACGACAACACCGGCCTCACCAACCTCGGCGCCCGTGAATACGACCCAACGATCGGCCGCTTCCTCAGCCCCGATCCCCTCCTCGACCCCGGCGCCCCGCAGTCCTGGAACGCCTACGACTACGCCGACGACACCCCGGTCACCACCTCCGACCCCAGCGGCGACTGCGCCGACATCGACTGCCCGACCCGCAACTGCGCCTACTGCCTCAACTACACGCCCGGCAATTCGGTCTCCACCCACGCATCGATCCAGGACCACCCCGGCTCGGGCAGCACCCCCAACAACACCAAGTCCTACGCCAAGCGCTACCAGGCCGAGGTCAGCAACAGCACGGCCCACGCCCAGGCCGAGGAACGGGCCCTGCAACGGCAGAAAGCAACAGCCGACGCAGCGGCGGCGGCCGCCAAGAAACAGGCGTCCGGCTTCAAACACCAGATGCTCAGTCTCATCGCGGACGTCATCGGCCTCACCGACGCCTACAACTGCTTCACCAAGGGCGACGTCATGGGCTGCGTCAACACAGCGCTGACCGCCGTCCCCTGGGGCAAGGTCTTCAAGGCCATCAAGGTCGGTGTCGAGGCCTTCAAGATCTGGCGCGCCCTCGACCGGGCCTACACGGCAGTCAAGGACGCGGAGGAGGCCGCCAAGGTCGCCGACGACGCCCTGGCGGCGGAGCGCGCGATCGTCGAGGCGGAGAAGGCCGAGGGCGCCGGAGCCGAGGCCGCGAGCTGCGTGGTGCACAGCTTCGTCCCGTCCACCGAGGTCCGCCTGGCCGACGGCTCGTCCAAACCCATCAGCAACATCAAGGCCGGCGACACGGTCCTGGCGACCGACCCGCAGACCGGGGTCACCGCTCCGGAAAAGGTCCAGAACGTCATCGTCACCACGACCGACAAGGACTTCACCACCCTCACCCTGGACACGACCCCTGTCCGAGGCCCTCCCTCCTCCCAAACCCTCACCACCACCTGGCACCACCCCTTCTGGGACCCCACCCACCACCGCTGGACCGACGCCCACGATCTGACACCGGGCACAAAGCTCCGCCAGCCGGACGGCACGACGGTCACGGTGACCGGAGTCCGCAACTTCCACCAGGCGGGGGTTACTTACGACCTCACGGTCGGGACGCTGCACACGTACTATGTGCTGGCGGGTGCAATCCCGGTCCTCGTTCACAACTGTGATGAGCAGATATATGAGGCAGGGGGAAAGCACGGGTCTGAGGCACGGAGTAGTTCGCGTGGTGAAAACAGTGCTGAGCCTCAGGACGGACAAGGGGCGCTGGACAACTCCGTACAGATCAAACCCACATCTCCGCGCCGGGTGGGAGTTGATCCGTCCAACGGAGACACCGTGATCCTGGACCGGACTGGCGTGGTCCCCTGCGGTTGCACAACGCCTGGCGGAACCAACGAGATCTTCCACGGGCATGTGCGGACGAACATGGGAACAGACCCAGGCATGGCGAAGGCGCAGTCGGTATTGCGTAAGGGAATCAAGGCAGGACTGATTAAGGTTCCGTGATGGATCGAGAAAAACTGGAGCTAGAAAAATGGCGGGCAGCTTTGATGTCCGACCTTAGGAGTTCGGATATTGAGATGTCTACCAGAGCGCTGCTGGCGATGACATACGATGATCCGGACCGCAAGCGGGTCGAGGCCGTCCTGCTCGAATGTCTATCTCGTGAAACTGATCCGCAGATTAGAGCTCTGGCTGTGACCTGCATGGGGCACGTAGGAAGAATCCATAAAGTTGTAAGTGCCGATGTCGTCAATCGGCTTGAAGAATTGCTCGACGACCCCACGCTGGGTGGCCTGGCCGAAGACGCCCTCGGTGATATTGCGGCCTTCGCCAGGGAAAATTTGAAGAAAGGCTGACCGCCTAATTGAGTTCGCGTGAAAAAGCTGGCGCACAATCGAATGCCGTGGAGCCAGTCGTGAAGTAACCAACAATGCTCGCCTGGCATCCAGACCCGCGGTGAGCCTGGTGATCACGTCCTGGAAGACCTGGCACGCGACGAGGGCATCGGACTATTTCGGC
The DNA here is from genome assembly GCF_040295925.1 of Streptomyces sp. NPDC002588. Lineage (NCBI taxonomy): Bacteria > Bacillati > Actinomycetota > Actinomycetes > Kitasatosporales > Streptomycetaceae > Streptomyces > Streptomyces sp. NPDC002588. The sequence goes on along the minus strand of NZ_JBEOWF010000008.1, from coordinate 245,177 downwards.
GGGACGCACACATGTTCACGTAAATGATGAGCCTTGGGCAGACCCCGATCTAAGGGGCGAGTTCGAAGTGCTGATTGAAGGACCCGTGCAAGGCAACCCGTATCCGGTTTGGAGGCCGCGATGACCGTGCAGTCGATCACTAGGCGAAGGGTAGCTCAGCTGATTGCGCAGGCTGGCGTGGATGCTCCTGCACAGATTGTCGAGCAATTGACGCAGGCGCTCTTCGGAGATCCGGATGCCGATATCGAGGTCACATTACCCCATGCAAGCGAGCTGCTGGAAATCTACAGATACAGGTTTGAGTCGCTGCCGAAGTTTCGGAAATCGCGGGTTGGGTGGAATTCTCTGTTCCATGCTCTGAGTCGAGCCGAAGGGCGAGTCGGTCTGCTGTCGATAATCACCGGACCTTGGCGCGTGATCGCTATTCTGGATGGGGCAGCAGAGTCCGTCCTGGCGTGTCTGATTAGGGATCCAAGCCAAGATGCGGGGTCAGCGAAATAGGCGACATCGCGTTCTAGTGACGGTCCGTGGATTAGCCAGATTTGGCGTGTAGAAATGTGCAGCGACCCCCGTCTGCTCGACGGCAGTAGCGACGGCAACACCGGCGGACTTCAGCGCACATGCACGGACGGGGAATGGCTGTCAAATCGGAGCTTGACCAGCGAATTTGCAGCTGACGGAGATTCCGCCCGCACACGTACTATGTGCTGGCGGGGGCCACGCCGATCTTGGTGCACAATTGCAACGACGATGTGGCGAAGATCGCAACCCACGTTGAACCTCGCCACATTGACGGTGGACATTTGGTCGACGAAACATCGAGTCTCTTCGATGACGACGTCGATTTGGAGAATCTGGCCGCCCGGTCCAAGAGTGCTGTAGGGAAGTATCACGCTGACAGTCATTCGATCCGAACAGTCATCGAAGCTCCTGATTTCATCGGGCAGACCGAAATGGGAGTGCGGACCGAAGGTCTACACCGTCATACGTGATGCGGATACCTTGAAGCTGAAGACCATGCATCCGGGGCTTCCTAGAGATATACGAGGGTATTGAGCGATGGCGCTGAAGATGCAGGTGAGGGGCGGAGACGGTGCAGTACTGTCCCCACTGATCTCGCTCGGAAGTATCAATCCGCTACTCCAGGGGATCGACCGTGAGCGCTTTCCCCTCCTGGGACACATTGATCCGTATGGAGATACAATCTTCAATTCTCTTCAAGTTCGTTCACTCATGAAGGAATTGAATTCCTGGTCGCCGGGAGCGGTGGCCGTTGAGGCTCCCCTCGGCCGATTGGTCGAGTACTGCAAATTCACCCTCGCAGATGCTCATAGATATCTTTGGATTTTCGGAGATTGATATTCAAGCCCTGGAAAAGATGAATCAGGTGGCCTGATCGCTCCTGACGGCAGTAGTTGACGGCAACGGCGGCGGACTGCAGGTGGCCGATCCGGTGAGCGCGGTGGCCGTTTCGGCCATGGTCTCTGCCGACGTATTCAAGAAGATGGTCGCACGAAGGGCTCGAAGGGCGACTGGGAGAGGCGAGTGAGTGTGATCACGGCGAGGGCCGCGGAAATCGTTGAGCAGTTCGGCCGGGATGGAGCACTCACCCCGGAAAACCTGGCCCTGGCGGACTTCGGAGTATGGGAACGGCAGAGCCCCGGGATGGTGGTTGTGGTGGCTGGTTCGATCGCAGCCGTGGAGGACCCGGCTTTCGCCGAGCAGGCGACGGGGGCCGGGCACGAGGTACTGACCACCATCCTGAGCGGTGACGTCTACAACGCTCTGGCCCAGTCCGAGGCGGGCGCCCCGTTCCGCTGGGAGGACTGGCTGGGCTGGCTGTGGGCGTTCGTCCACCGTCCCGGCGCGGCGCCGGATGCTCTCGAGGTGCTGCTCGCGGACGCCGCAGAAGTATGGGAAGAGATCGTGGCGGAACTCGCTCTTCCCCGGGTCAGAAACGGCGATGCCGGCCCATGGGATGTTTCCGAGACGCCGATGCCCGCAGACACTGAGCGCACCGACTACGGCGTGCTGAAGGTCCCCCGCCTGCCCGGTATGGAGACGCAGCCGCTGCGCTCCGGGGACCGCATCACCGGCGTTACCCTCGTGTTCGGCGGGCATGCGCTCGGTTTGCGGGTGTTTCGGATTCCGGGCGGCTCCGACTGGGGCACGATGCGCCCGGAGATCATCGAGGAGATCCGACACGAAGGAGGACGCGCCGAGAACGGTGAAAGCCGCTTCGGTGCGGAAATCCTGGCCGAGATTCCCGTCGTCCGGAATGGGCAACGGGTGCTCCAACCGACGCGGATCATCGGATGCGACGGCCCGGGATGGCTGCTGCGCGGTACGCTCGCCGGGCCTACGGCACTGGCCGAAGCCGTCGATCCACGAGTCCATCACCTCTTCACCCAGACCGTCGTCGACCTCCCGGCGCCAGACGGCCGGGAAGCCACGAGCCAGGAGTTCGAACCAGTCGACGTGCACTGGCCATGGGAGTAGCCCGGCACGAACGGCTGACCCCGAAACGCGGCCGCCGTCCGGAGCTGGACCACCATGTGGAGGCCTGCGACGGCGCAGTCGGCGGTCGAACTCGGACTGCATCGCCGATCTGCTGAGCTTCGGCCCTGAGTCGCTGCACGAGCGGGCACTCTGGACCCACGTAAGTGGTGGCTTTCTGCTCAGACGGCGGGGTAGGCCGATGGCCGCGTACGCCGCCGCCGCGAGCCCGGCGGAGAGAGGCTCGTCTCATCTGGTCAAGCGGTGACAGCCACCGGGCTGTGCACCGCCCCCGTGCCGTAGGCCGTCGCGCTCGCCCTCGGCAGCGTCGCCCACATCCGGGTCCCGCCGCCGGGCTCGCGTGACTCGCCGAAGCCCCAGTCGCCTTCGCAGGAGCGGCAGACGCAGGCCAGGATGCGCAGGGCCGCTCGGCGGCGGGTGTCGCAGGCGGCGGCGAGGTTCGGTTGGGTGTGGCGGGGGTGGCTGTCGTAGGCGATCACTCGGAGGGTGTCGGCTCGGTAGCGGAGGGAGAGGTAGAAGTCGGGGGACTCGGTGAACTGGGCGGCCACTGCTGTCAGTTCACCTACGGCTTGCAGCGCCGGGTCCAGCATGTCGTGCAGACCGTGGAGTTTGAGGGCCTCTCGTGTCGCCGCCCGTGCAAGGGAGGGGCTGGCCAGGGCAGCGGGGAGCGTGAGGCTGTAGGAGAGGGTTTCGGGGAAGGGCGGCGTGAAGTCGGCAGGGAACTTGGGGGCGAGGGGACAGAGGGGCATGGGCATGGGAAATCCTTGTGTGGGTGGGCAGGCGTTGGCAGTCGGTGGCTCGTCGGGCAGGCTCGCGCGATGCACTGCTGACTGCTCTGTGTAGCTTTTGCATCACCGAATGTAGAGCATGCAGGGTTATGTTGCCCCAATTTCAGGGGAACACAGGCACCGATAGGGTGACTCCGGCTTTGTGAGGAGGGAAGCGCATGGCCGCGAGGGCGTCTGCGACCGAGCGTCAGAAGAGGCTTGGGGCGGAGGTACGGAGGATGCGCACCGCCGCGGGTATGACCGGGGAGTACGCCGCGGGACTGCTCGGCGTGGACCGCGGCAAGATCTCCAACATCGAGTCGGGTACCCGTGCCATCAGCGCCGAGCGGCTACGCACACTGGCCTGCAACTGCGACTGTGACGACCAGGCATACGTCGACGCCCTGGTGGATATGGCCCAACCCGCCGAGCGAGGTTGGTGGGAGCGGTATCGGGGCAGTTTGCCGGCCGGGATCCTCGACATCGCCGAGTTGGAACATCACGCCGTACGGATCCGCAGCGTGCACCTGATCCACATGCCGGGGCTGCTGCAGTCCAGCGACCACGCCCAGGCCGTCTTCAAGGCCGCACTCCCGCCGCTGCCCCAGCACGAGGTGGCCCTACGGCTCGCCCACCGGCTGGAGCGGCAGCGGGTTCTGGACGGCAACGCACCCACCGAGTACGTCGGGATACTGCACGAGGCCGCGCTGCGCATGCAGTTTGGTGGCCGCAAGGTCGCGCGGGGGCAGTTGGAGCATCTGCTTGCCACCTCTGAGCGGCCATGCGTGACGCTGCGTGTGATTCCCTTCGAGGCGGGTTCGTTCCCCGGTGCCGGGCAGACCGTCGTCTATCTGGAGGGGCCGGTGCCTCTGCTGGACACCGTTCAGGTCGACAGCACGCACGGGCCGGAATTCCTGTACCAGGAAGCCCAGTTGTCCAAGTACCGCACGCAACTGGACTGGATGGAGGAACGTGCGCTCTCACCCGAAGAGTCGTACGGCTTCATCCAGGACATCGCCATCCAGCTCTGAGGAGACGACCGTGCCCGACATCACCTGGGAAGAGCCCTTCTGTGCCGAGGGATCGGCCTGCTTCCGCCTCGGCACCGACCCCAACGGCAACGCCTACATCGCCATAGCCGGCGCCGAGGACTCCTATCTCAGCGACTCCCGGGAAGCGCTCCGGACCATGATCCGGGACATCAAAGCGGGGAAGGCCGATCACTTGCTCTGACCCCGCAGCATGCGGGCGCACCAGCCGATGACCGCCGCGTTGCACAGGGCTCCGAAGGCGATCGCCGCGACGGTCATCGTGACGTGGTCGGGGAGGAAGAGCAGGATCAGGCTGGCCGGGGCCGTGGCGAGGAGGGGGATGACTCCCGCCATGGACTCGCCCGAGTCGTCCGTCGCCGTCACCACCAGCGCCCAGATCAGCAGCGCCGCGCAGACCGCGAGGTAGGCGAGGGCGAAGACGTCGGTGAGGGCGTGCCGCAGGCGGGCCGGACCTGTCACGAGGGGCTCCTTGGGGTGGTCAGAGGTGGGCGCCGGGCGGGTTCGGGCGGGCGAGACCGAGGTCGTAGGCGAGGATCGTCGCCTGGACCCGGTCACGCAGGCCGAGTTTGCGGAGCAGTGCGTTCACATGGGACTTCACCGTGCCCACCGTGATGCCCAGCTGCTCGGCGATCTCCGCGTTGTTGAGGCCCGACGCGAGCAGGGTCAGGACGCCCCGCTGGCTGGTGGTGAGGCTGTCCAGCTCGCGCGGGCTGACCTCCGGTGTGGCGGCGGGGGCGGCGGCGTAGTGGCCGATGAGTCGGCGGGTCGCCGAGGGGGCGAGCACGCTCTCGCCGGCGGCCACCACTCTGATGCCCTGGAGGAGTTCGGCCGGTTGCACGTCCTTCAGGAGGAATCCCGAGGCGCCCGCCCGCAGCGCTTCGAAGACGTACGCGTCGAGGTCGAAGGTGGTCAGGACGAGGACGCGGGGCGCGTTCTCGTTGCCGGTGATGATCCGGGTGGCGGCGATGCCGTCCAGTTCGGGCATGCGTACGTCCATGACGACCACGTCGGGGGACAGCTCCTCGGCCAGGCGTACGGCCGCCACCCCGTCGCCGGCCTCGCCCACGACGGTCATGTCCTCCTCGGCGTCGATCAGGGCGGCGAAGCCCGCCCGTACGATGCCCTGGTCGTCGACGACCAGCACCTTGAGGCTCATCGTTCCCTCTCCTCGTCCCCTTCGTCCCTGCGCTCACCGGCCGGCTCGAGCGGCAGCCGGAGGCGGACCGTGCCGGGCGGGCCGGTGGTCAGGGTTCCGCCGAGCGGGGTGACCCGCGCCGTCAGCCGCTCCCGTACGGCGGGGCGGGCGGCACCGGGCACTCCGGTCGCCGTCAGGGTCAACGTATCGTCGTACGCGTCCAGTTCGAGCACCGCGGGCTCCTCGTCACCGGCCGCGAGCACCGTCTCCGCCGCATGGTAGGCGGCCAGGTCCACGGCGGTGGGCAGGTGCGGCGGGACGCGGTCGGTCAGCCGTATCTCCACCTCGCGGCCGGCGGCCCGGCACTGGTGGGCGAGCAGGTCGAGAGCCTGGAGGGTGGGCTGCGGGCGCAGGTCGGGCGCCGCGTTCTCCTCCCGGACGGTGTCGAGCAGGGCGCGCATCGCGGCCAGTGCCTCGCGGGCCCGGTCGGCGGTGGCGTCGAGCCGGCCCGCCTCCGCCTCGCCGACCATGTCGGCGGTACGGGAGAGCACGGTGGTCTCCAGCCCGCCGGCGATCCGGCGGCGCTCGGCCCACGCGTCCCGCACGGCCTCCTCGGTCAGGGCCGCGAGCCGTTCCTCCCGCACGCCCCGGGCGGCCGCCTCGCGCCTCCCGCGCAGGGCTCCGGCCCCTGTCGCGGCGGCGACGGGGAGTGCCGCCCCGGTCACCGCCGCCGCGCCCACCGCCCAGCCGGGCAGGCTCGTCCCCCGGTCCAGGACGGCGGCGGTCAGGGCCGCCGCGTGCACCGCCACGGCGGCGCCGCCGAGGGCCATCCGGGTGGACGCGGTCGCGGCGAGTGCCGCGCAGGTGGCGAGCATGCTCAGCGCGGGCGGCAGGAGCACCGGTCCGGTGTAGTCGCCCACCGCCATCGCCACCGGCCACAGCGGGGCCAGCGCGAGCAGCGCGGCGAAGGCGGTCCGGGGGGTCCGGCGCAGCCAGAGCAGGGTGACCGCCTGGGCGGCGGCGAGCAGGGCGAACAGCGCGCCCGCGGAGATCTGCGAGGTGTACGCGGCGGTCTCCGTGCGGACGATCAGCGCGGGGAGCAGTGGCTGCAGGGACAGGCCGAGCGCGGCGACGACCTGGGCGAGGCGGTAGCCGCGCGGTACGGCTCCCTCCACCGGGGCGGAGGTCCGGCCGGGCAGCGTCGCCCGCACCTCCCAGCCGCCGTCGGCGGTGGGGCCGGTGGTGAGGGTGCCGCCCGCCTCCCGGGCGCGGGACCGCAGGAAGCCCTGGCCCCGGCCGCCGCCGAGGCCCGCCGCGTGCGCGGCCGCGCCGGCCGGCGGGGCAGCGCTGGTGACGACGACGTCCGTGCGGGTGTCGCCGTACTTGCACAGCACCGTCGTGCGGGCGCCCGGCGCGTGCCGTGCCACGTTGGTCAGTGCCTCGCGCACGATGCCGTACGCCGCGTCCGCGAGGACGCCGTCCGGGAGGGGGTCGATCTCGCAGTCCACGGGCTGGTCGAGCCTGCGGAACCCCGCGACCAGTGCCCGCAACCGCTCCTCCGGTGACGGCAGTTCCTCGCGCGAGGGCGCCGGCGCCCGGACCGCGCCGAGCGCCCGGGTGACCTCGCGGCCGGTCTCGGCCGCGAACTCCAGTGCTTCCTGGGCCAGTTCGGGTCGGCGTTCACGCAGCCCCAGTGCCGCGCCGGCGGTGACCACCACGGCGGTCAGGTGGTGGGCGCTGACGTCGTGCAACTCCCGCTCCATACGGCGCCGTTCGGCCGCCGGCAGCCGGTGGCGCTCGGCCTCGGCGCGCCGCAGCGCGTGCTCGGCCGCCAGTCGGGCGCGCCGGGACCGCCTGGCCAGCATGCCGGTGCCGCACGCGGCCGCGTACAGCAGGGCGGTGAGGACGACGCCGAGGCCGTCGCGGTAGCTGAGCCCGTGCAGGCTGACGTCCTGTGCGAACTGCCAGAAGGGGAGCGTCACCACGCACAGCAGGGCGGTGAAGGTGTCGCGTTCGCTCGCCACCGTGAACAGGGCCAGCGCGACGCCCGCGGTCCCGGACACGGCCACCGCTCCCGTGGGCAGCGGCCCGGCCCCCAGCCCGCAGGCGACCGCGACCAGGACCAGCGTGGTCACCGGGCGGGTGCGGCGCAGGGCGAGCGCGGCCGCCACCGGTCCGGCGACCAGGGCCGCCACGAGCAGGTCGGACGCGGAAGGGACGGTGCCGCGCAGGAGGGACGCCCCGGGCCACACCACGGCCTGAACGCAGATCAGCAGGACCGGGATCAGCCGGTCGTCGGTTCGCTTCATCGTGCGCCCAGGCTATGTCCGCAGGTGAGGGGCGCGACTCCGGCCCGGGTCGGATTCGGTTCTCTTACCTGGGTTGCAGATCCCGCAGCTGCTCCAACCGCGGTTCGAGCGCGGCAATCGTCCCGCGGCGTGAGGACCGTGCCCGGCCCCCGACCCTAGGCTCGATCACATCGAGGAAGCGGCGACCACCGCCTCCGACACCACACCTACCCACGGGGAATCACCATGTCCAAGCGCGTTCTCGTCTCGTCCCTCATCGGTGCCGTCGTCGCCCTCGGCGGGGTGGCCGCCGGCGGTCTCGCCTGGGCCCTCGCCCCCACCAACCCGTCCGTGGAGAACGGCTCGGCGCGTTACGTCGCTCCCTCGGACGACGCGGCCGGCTCGATCACCTTCACCGCGGACGTGACCGACGACAACAACATCGAGAACCTCAAGGTCGTCGCCTGGCCCGCGAGTTCGAAGCTCGACCCGACCGAGGCGGAACTGCGGCACGTGGACAGCGCCAAGTGCCAGGCCGTCTCGGACGAGGCGTACCGCTGCACCTACACCCTGAAGGTCACCAAGGCGGAGGCCGCCGACCTGGCCAAGGGCACCTGGTACGTCTCCGCCCTGGCGACGTCGACGGACGGCGGCACGAAGTTCGTGCCGCGCGCGGCCACCTTCGAGGTGGCCGCCCACTGACCACTCTCCACACCCCCGCGACGCGGCCGGACCCTCCCCCCAGGGTCCGGCCGTGTCCTCATCCCGTCGGCCGGTAGTACCCGAGCACCCAGGCCAACTGCGCGAACCAGCCGTGCAGCAGGCCGCGCGGCTTCGCGTTCACCACGCCCTCGTAGACCCTGCCGTCCAGATGGACCACGGCGACCATCAGCGCCTTGCCGTTGGGGCTCGCCTTGTAGTGGACGCTGCGGATCTCGGGCCAGGGGAAGTCGACGGTGATGTCGTACATCTCGAAGCCGACGCCGGACGCGTCGACGACGATCGCGTTGTGCTTGTCCACCGCCAGGAACTCCGGTCCGGGGGCCGCGGGCCGGGGCGGCCCCGGCGCGTACGGGGGCGGTGGCGGCCCGAATCCCGGCGGCGGGGTGGCGGGATACGGCGGCGGCTGCTCGGTCACGCCGGAAACCTACCCAACGAACCCTGTGCGCCGTCTTCGGTCCACCCTGAAACATTTTCCCCACCCCACCGCATCAATGGGGTGAGGACAGTGCAGACGGTCGAACAGGGGGACGTCGTATGAGGAAGGTCCGCGCGGACGAGTACGCCGAGTTCGCCGCGGCGCGCACCGGGCATCTCTACCGGTCCGCGTGTCTGCTCACCGCGGGGGACACCCACCTCGCCGAGGATCTGGTGCAGGAGACCCTCGGCCGGCTGTACGTCCGCTGGGGCCGGGTCTCCCGGGTGGAGAACCCGGCGGGGTACGCGCAGACCGTCCTGACCCGCACCTTCCTCGCCCACCAGCGGCGCCGCAGCAGCCGGGAGCGGGCCGTGGAGGCGTTCCCCGACCTGCCCGACGGGAGCCGCACCGACACACCGCTCAGACTCACGCTGCTCCAGGCCCTGGGCCGGCTGCCCGCGAAGGACCGGGCCGTGGTGGTCCTGCGGTACTGGGAGGACCGCTCGATAGAGGAGACGGCCGGCGCCATGAACGCAAGCCCGGCGGCCGTACGGACCAGATCGTCACGAGCGCTGAGCAGGCTGCGCGAGCTGCTGGGCGAGGACATCGGCGAGTACGCCCGCCCCTGACGAGAGAACAGTCCCGCTTCACCCGCCCCTTCATCACCCAGCTCGTGGAAACGGTGGTTCACCATGCCCGCAGACCGTCCAGGCGATCCCTTCGAGGACCGTCTCTCCGCCGCCCTGCATCATCTGGGCGGCGCCTTCGACTCCCCCCGCACCGAGCTCGCGGCCGCGGGCGCGCTGCGGGGCCGGCGGCTGCAGTTGCAGCGCCGGACCGCGATCGTGGGGAGCGCGGCAGGCCTCGCCCTCGTGGGGGTGGGCGGGGCACTGCTCGCGCCGTCGGGCGATACGCCCGCCCCACGGCAAACGTCCGTCGCCGCGAGCCGCACGCCCGGCCCGGCGACCGCCTACTCCGCCGACGACGTCGTCCGTACGCTCCAACGGCTCCTGCCCCGGGGGAAGTTCACCAGGACCGAGGCACGCGGCACGGACGAGGACCTGCCGCCGCTCGCGGTGGGCGTGTTCGACGACGGCAAGGGCGAGGGGTCCATCTCCTTGGGGCTGGACCGGATCACGCCGGGCGGGAAGAACCTCGATCCCGCCGCCGAGGTGATCCCCTGCTCGGAGGGCACACAGTCGGACTTCGAGAAGTGCACGACCGAGACCCTGTCCGACGGCTCCGCGATCACGGTCTATCAGGGGTACGAGTATCCCGACCACCGCGCCGAGACCAAGGCGTGGGGCGCCGACCTGGTCACCCCGGACGGACACCACGTCAGCGTCATCGAGTGGAACGCCGCGGCGGAGAAGGGAAAGCCGGTCACGCGTACCGATCCGCCCCTCGCCCCGAAGCAGTTGAAGAAACTGGTCACCGCCGGGCAGTGGCGCAGGATCATCGACGCCCTGCCCGAGGAGAAGGCACCGACCGCGTCCAGCGGTGCCCCCACCCGTTCCGGGGAGATGTCCGGCCCGACGATCCTGCGCAAGCTCAAGCTGCTGCTGCCCAAGGGAGCCGAGATCGTCTCCCACGGCAGCCAGGAGACCGAGTACGGCTACTTCGTGGTCGACGACGGCAAGGGGCGGAGCCTCGTCCAGGTCAACGTGCAGCCCGGCATGTCCGACGTCGCCGGCAGCTACGGCTCCGGCTCCGAGACCCTCCCCGACGGCACCCGGGTCGCTCTGCGCGAGGCGGCCGGCGAGAAGGGCGGGGCGGGGGTCGTGGAGTGGACCGCGGACACCCTGCGCAAGGAAGGACTGCGTGTCGTCGTCAGTGCGTTCAACACCGACGACCAGAACAAGGACGCGACCCGTGAGACGCCGGCCCTCACCCTCGGCCAGTTGCGCACGATCGCGCTCAGCCCGGAATGGCTTGACGACACGGTCACGCCTTGAGCCAGCTACCCCTTCAGCAGGCCCAGGATCTCCTCGGTCGTCCCCGGCTCGCCGATCAGCGTGAAGAGGTACGACACGCTGTGCCGGTGCGCGTCCTCGTTGATGTCGGTCATCGCGTCGACCGCGAACGTGACGTGGTAGCCGTGCTCGTGGGCGGCGCGGGCGGTCGACTCGACGCCGAGGCTGGTGGCGATGCCGGCCAGGACGATCTGGGTGACACCCCGGCGGCGCAGCTGGAGGTCGAGGTCGGTGCCGTGGAAGGCGCCCCAGGTCCGCTTGGTGACCAGGATGTCCCCGTCGTGGCCGGTCAGGGGTTCGGCGATCGGGCCCAGGTCGTAGGGGCGGGAGCGACCGCCGGCCAGCCGGGCCGCCTCGCTGCGGCCGGGTGCCGCGTCGGCGCCGTCGGGCGAGGTGGCCATGCGGACCAGGACGACGGGGGCGCCGGCGGCGCGGAAGCCCTCGGCGAGTTCGGCGGCCCGGGCCACCACGTCGGCCGCCGGGTACGGCTTGGTCGGGGCGGCGAGGGTTCCCGCCTGGAGGTCGATCAGGACCAGCGCGGTCTTCTCGTCGAGCACGGTCACTGCCATGGCACGGCACCTCTCCTAGGGGAGCAGCAGCCTAGGAGAGATGCTTGCCAAACTCAAACTTGAGTAACTCAAGTTTGCGAAAGTCAACTAACGCCGGTGATCAGAAGAACTCCGACCACGGCTGGTCCCACACCTGCTTCACGCACAGCACCAGGAACAGCACCCCCGCCAGCACCAGCATCGCGTTGCTGAGCAGCCCGTTGCGCCACTTCCGCGGCGTCCGGGAGGTGTTGAGCAGCCACAGCAGCGTGCCGGCCAGGAAGGGAAGGAAGGCCGCGCCCAGGACTCCGTACAGGATGACGAGACGGAACGGCTGGCCCTGGAAGAGGAGGACGATGGGCGGGAAGGTCAGCCACAGCAGGTAGGCGCGGAAGGGCCAGGACCGCTCGCGCGCGCCGGAGGCCACCTCGCCGCCCGTCGTGCCCGACGCGCTCCGGTAGCGGGCCACGAAATCGGCGAACATCAGGCTGACGCCGTGCCAGACGCCGATCAGCGAGGTGAAGGAGGTGGCGAAGAAGCCGATCAGGAAGAACTTCGCGGTCGCCGAGCCGTACTCGGCCGCCAGGATGTCGCTCAGCTGGACGAGCCCCTTGTCGCCGCTCGCGATCGCCACGTTCGCGGAGTGCAGCAGCTCCGCGCCGACGAACAGCATGGCGACGACGAAGATGCCGGTGGTGGCGTAAGCGACACGGTTGTCGAGCCGCATCACCTTCATCCAGCCCGTGTCGGTCCAGCCCTTGGCGTTGACCCAGTACCCGTACGCGGCGAGGGTGATCGTGCCGCCGACGCCGCCGATCAGGCCGAGGGTGTTGAGGACGGAGTCCTTCTCGTCCGGCAGGACCGGCAGCAGACCCGCGAAGGCGTCGCCGAGGTTCGGGGTGACCCGGATCGCCAGGTACACCGTCACCACGAACATGACGCCCACCAGGACCGTCATGACCTTCTCGAAGACCGCGTACTTGTTGAACCAGACGAAGACCAGTCCGACCAGCCCGCACAGGATGCCCCACCACTCGAGGTCCATCACGTCCGGGAAGAGGGCCTGCAGCGGCAGCGCGCTCGACGACATCGCGGCCGCGCCGTAGACGAAGCCCCAGACGACGGCGTAGACGACGAAGAACCACGTCGTCCAGCGGCCGAGGCTCGCCCAGCCGTCGAACAGGGTGCGGCCGGTGGACAGATGCCAGCGCCCGGCCGCCTCGGCCAGGGAGATCTTCACCAGGCAGCCGACGATCGCCGCCCAGAGGAGGGTGTAGCCGAAGTTGCTGCCCGCGATGAGCGTGGCGACCAGGTCACCGGCGCCCACACCGGTCGCGGCGACCACGATGCCGGGGCCGATGTGCTTCCAACTGCTTCTGCGGGGGGATTCGTTGTCGATGCCGGATGGTGCCTCGGTGTCCGTGGGGTTTCCCGTGGTGTCCGCCATGATGGTCAAGAAAGCTCAAAGACGGCAGGCAGGCAAGAGCGCGGACGCCATCTCCACCCGATGGGCTCACTCCGTCGCCAGCTCGAACCACATGGTGGTGCCCGACCTGTCCCGGTGACGGCCCCAGCGCCGGGCGAGCGCCTCCACCAGGAACATCCCGCCGCCGCCCGCCGCACCGTCCGCCCCGAGCACCTCGCAGCGCAGCAGCCCGTGCGCGAGGGTCAGGGTGAGCCGGAAGCGGCTCGTGGAGAGCAGCACGGCGTTGGTGGCCAGCTCGCTGACGAGCAGTTCGGCCGTGTCCACCAGCTCGCCCCGGTCCGCCAGGCCCCAGTCCGCCAGTCGCCCGCGCACCTGGGCCCGGGCCTCACGGACGGCGGCAGGCCGGGGGTCGTACTCGGTGATCGCAAGGCCCGCCCCCGTCGGCGGCCGGGGTGGTCCGGCGTGCCGGGCGGCGGAGTCCGGGCGGGGTCCTCCCCCGGTCAGTCGCAGCATGGCCATGCCGCAAGGATCCCCTGCCCGGGCCGTTCGCGTACGGGGAGGACTACCCGATTCCGTACCCGCACCGCGCCCGCGGAGGGGCTCACGCGTACTGCAACCGTACGGTCGTACCCCCGCCGTCGGTGTCCCGGACGTCGACGTAGGCACACACCTGGCGGGCGTACCAGAGCCCCTGGCCGGGGGCGAGACCGGTGGCCTGCGGCGGGACGAAGCCGACGAGCGGGTCGTCGATCCGCTCCGCCAGGCCGAGTTCGCAGACGCAGCCGGGTGCCTCGCCCCACAGCAGCGCGCCGGTGACCCGGCCGAGGGAGGCCGCCTCGGTGACGGCCGTGGCGAACAGCTCCGCGTCGGCGGCGCCGAGGCCGTGCCCGGCCGCCCAGGCGCGGACGGCCTCGGGCGCGGGTTCGGTGAGCCGCCGCGCGTCGGACGGCGTCGGCGGCAGCGGGACGTCGTCCAGCTCGGCGGCGACGCGTGCCGGGTCCTCGTACACGCCCGTACCGGGGTGGGCGCGGCGGGCCGCCTCGATGAGGACCGCGCCCGCGGTACGGGTGTCGTAGACGCACATCACGGTGGTCGCCAGGGGGGCGAAGAGGAGGTTGGCGAGGGCCTCGTAGCGGATCCACTCGGCGCTCTCACGCGGGGAGCGGCCGGCCCGGCCGTTCCACACCGGTTCCATCAGCAGATGCGTGCGGCCGCCCGGACCGGCGTGTCCGGCGAGGTGGGCGGCGGCCCGGGCCACGGCGTTGGCGGCCGAGCCGGTGTACCAGTCGGTGTGCGGGACGAGGCCGACGTGCCGCGTGTCGCCGCCGAGGACGTCGCGCAGGAGGTCCAGCCTGTCGGGGGCGACGATCGCCAGCGGCGGTGGTTCGCCGGAGGCGGCGAGGCCCTCGGCGAGGAAGGGAAGGGCGTCGGCGACGAACCCCTCGTCGGTGTCGAAGACGGTCATGCGGTGGTCGAACACGGGTCCCCCTGGATCGGTCGGCGGACGGGCCCTGCGGGGCGTCCGGGGTGCGCGGAACGGCGGGTCTGCGGGTGCGGGCACGCGGGTGTCAGCGCTGGGCCGCCACCCAGGCGGCGATCTGGCTGCGGTTGCTGAAGCCGAGCTTGCTGAGGATGCGTTCGACATGTCCTTCGGCGGTGCGGCGGGCGATCACCAGGCGGTCGGCGATCTGCTGGTTGGCGAGGCCCTCGGCGACGAGTTCGGCGACCTGGGCCTCCCGGCGGGTGAGGCGGACGGCGGGCGGCACCCCGGGGAGCGGGCCGGATGCCGGTGCCGGGCCGCTCCCGGTGCCGGCGGCGGCCGGGTCCAGGACGTGGGCGGCGAGTTCGGGGAGGGCGAGGGCGGAGCCGCGGTCGTAGGCCCGGCGGAAGGCCGCGGGGCCGATCGCCTCGCGGACCCGGTCCTCGGCGGCGCGACGGGTGGCGAGCAGACAGTCCGCGCCCCAGCGGTCGCGGTCCACGTCCTCCCAGGTGCGGTCGGCGCCGCCGAGCAGCAGGGCCGCGCGCTCGTGGGCGGCGCGGTCGGCGGCGATCCGGGCCAGCAGATCGAGGGTGAGGCCCATGCCGACGACGTCGTGCACCGCGAGCTTGAGGCGCAGGGCCGCGCGGGCGTGCGCCTCCGCCCGCTCCGGGTCGCCCTTCTCACGGTGGGCGAGGGCGAGGATGCGCTCCACGTACGACAGCACCCACCGCTCGCCGTGCGCCAGGCACAGCCGGCGGGTCTCCTCGCAGACCTCGACGGCCTCGTCGGGCCGGCCCAGGAAGGCCAGGGCGCAGGCGAGTTCGACATGGTCGAGGACGAGAAGGCTGAGGTGCTGGCCGGGGCGGCGGCCGCGGGCGACGGAGGCGCGGAAGTGGGCGAGGGCGCCGGGGAGGTCGTCGCTGAAGAGGCGGATGACACCGATGACGTACTCGGCGTGGGCGGCTTCGGCCTCGTCGCCGAGTTCGCGGGCGAGGTCACGGGCCTCTTCGGCGCGGCGGCGGCCGCGGGTGAGGTCCTCGGGGCAGCCGGCGAGGAGGCCCGCGACCCAGAGCGCGCGGGCCCGTTCGGGGGTGGGGCCGGGGTTGGCGGCGAGGGCCCGGTCGAGCCAGTACCGGCCCTCTCGCGGGGCTCCGCAGGCATGCCAGTGGAACCACAGGGTGCCGGCGAGCCGGAGGGCGGCGTGCTCCTCGCCGGGGGTGGTGAGGCTGAAGTCGAGGGCGGCGCGCAGGTTGTCCTGGTCGGCGCGGAGCCGGGCGACGGTGTCGGGCTGACCGGGTCCGAACCAGTCCCGCTCGTCGTCGGCGGCCCGGCGCAGCATCCAGTCACGGTGCCGGGCCCGGGCGGCGCGCTCCTCCCCCGGGTCCTCGCGGAGCCGCTCGAGTCCGTAGTGCCGCAGGGTGTCGAGCAGCCGGTACCGCACCGGCTGGCCGTCCGGCCCGGTCTCCCGGACCAGCACGGACTTGTCCACGAGCCCTGCCACGGCGTCCAGCACGTCGTGGGCGGGAAGGGGAGCCGCTCCTCCAGCGGTGCCTTCAGCCGCCCCTTCGGCCCCGGCGGACTCCGGCGCCCGGCCTCCATCAGAAGGCTCCGCCCCCCGGCCCCCCGGACCCATGCCCGCCCACCATCCGGCCCGCCCGGCTCGCCCGGCACAACGGGCGGCCGCTCCCGGTCCGTCAGGGGGTGCCCCCTCCGGGGGAGTTCGAGAGGCAGGCCCGTCCAGGGCCGAAGCGGGGGTCCGGGGGCGGCGGCCCCCGGGCTCGGGAAGACGCGACGGCCCCCCGCCCCCGCACACCGCCTCCGCCGTCTCCAGGTCGAAGCTGCCCGCCAGCACCGACAGCCGCGCCCACACCAGCCGCTCCCGCTCGTCGCACAGTTCGTGGCTCCAGTCCACCGCCGCCCGCAGCGTCTGGTGCCGGGGCAGCACGGCCGGGCTGCCGCCGGTCAGCAGGCGGTAGCGGTCGTCGAGGCGGGCGAGGAGCTGTTCGACGCCGAGGACCCGCATCCGGACGGCGGCCAGTTCGATGGCGAGGGGAAGGCCGTCGAGGCGGCGGCACAGCCGGGCGACGGAGGCCCGGTTCGCGGCCGTGAGGCGGAAGCCGGGGACCACCGCGGCCGCGCGGTCGGCGAAGAGGGCGAGGGCCGGATAGCCGTCGGCGGCGCGGAGGTCGCCGTCCGGGTCGGGGACCGGCAGCGGCCGTACCTCCAAGAGGTGCTCCTCGGTGAGGCCGAGGCGGTGGCGGCTGGTGGCGAGGACGCGGATGCCGGCCGTGCCGCGCAGCAGGGCGCCGGTCAGGGCGGCGCAGGCGGGCCGCAGGTGTTCGCAGTTGTCCAGGACCAGCAGGAGGCGCCGGTCCCGTACCCGCTCCACCAGTGCGTCCAGCGCGGGGCGTTCGGAGTGGTCGTGCAGGTCGAGCGCGTCGGCGACGGCCAGCGGGACGAGGGCCGGGTCGCGCAGGCCGGACAGGTGAACGAAGCGGACGCCGTCAGGGAAGGCGCGTTCGAGCCGGGCCGCGATCCGGGCGGCCAGCCGGGTCTTGCCGACGCCGCCGGGGCCGGTCAGGGTCACCAGTCGCGCCCTGGCCAACAGCTCGCGCCCGTCGGCCAGTTCGCTCCGCCGGTCGACGAAGCTGGTCGTCTCCACCGGCAGGTGACAGTCCCGGCGCGGCGCTGATCCGCCCATGATCGGCAAGTCCTCTGGGGGGTGCGTTCGTGCGGACCCCCAGGCTTCCCCGGAATGCGCAAATGTGCACGTCAGGCTCACTCTCAGGGGTGTACTTCGGCGAGGATCGCCTTCCGCGACACGCCCGTGCGTACACTGCGCCGCCCTTCACGCTTCGCATTCCGCATGATTCAGGCCAGCGGCTCTTTGTCGTCTCTTGACCTGACCATGCCAAGGCCGGACCATATGCGGCACCGCACCGCCGCACACAGCAAGCGCACAGCAAGACCCCCCACAACCGGCTCCCCACAAGGAGACTCCATGCGACTTCGCATCCGCGGCTCAGGCGCGGGCGCCATCCGCGCCCGCGGCGGCAGGCGACCCGCCCTGCTCGCCGCACTGCTGGCCCTCGCCCTCGCGGCACCCCTCTCCGCGACGGCCACCAGCGCCTCCGCCGACGGCGCCCCCAAGGCGACCGCCTCCGCCGACGACATCCGCCAGTACGAGATCCACGTCGACCACAACACCCCCGTCACCCGCACCGCGATCGCCCAGTCCGGGGTGAGCGTCGACGAGGCCGACGAGGAGACCGTGGTCGTCTCCGGCCGCGCCGACCAGATCGGCAAGCTGCGCGCACAGGGCTACGAGGTCTCCCTGCTCGGCTCCGCGCCGAACCGGGTCGCCGAGGACGAGGTGCGGCTCTTCGACTTCCCGACGGCAGACGCCAAGTACCACAACTACGCCGAGATGACGGCGGAGATCGACCAGCGCATCGCCGCCTACCCGAGCATCATGAGCAAGCGGGTGATCGGCAAGTCGTACGGCGGCCGGGACATCGTCGCCATCAAGATCAGCGACAACGTGGGCACCGACGAGGCCGAGCCGGAGGTGCTGTTCACCCACCACCAGCACGCCCGCGAGCACATGACGGTGGAGATGGCGCTGTACCTGATCCGCGAACTGGGCGCCGGCTACGGCACCGACTCCCGGGTCACCAGCATGGTCAACGGGCGCGAGATCTGGATCGTCCCCGACCTCAACCCGGACGGCGGCGAGTACGACATCGCCACCGGCGCCTACCGCTCCTGGCGCAAGAACCGGCAGCCCAACTCCGGCTCCTCGAACGTCGGTACGGACCTCAACCGGAACTGGAACTACAACTGGGGCTGCTGCGGCGGCTCCTCGGGCTCCACGTCCTCCGAGACCTACCGGGGGGCCTCCGCCGAGTCGGCGCCCGAGGTGAAGGTCGTCGCCGACTTCGTGCGCAGCCGGGTGGTCGGCGGCAAGCAGCAGATCACCGCCGGGATCGACTTCCACACCTACAGCGAACTCGTGTTGTGGCCGTTCGGGTTCACGTACTCCGACACGGCGACCGGCATGACGGCGGACGACAACGCGGCGTTCAAGGCCGTCGGGCAGAAGATGGCCGCGAGCAACGGGTACACCGCTGAGCAGTCCAGCGATTTGTACATCACGGACGGGACGATCGACGACTACCTCTGGGGCACTCAGAAGATCTTCTCGTACACCTTCGAGATGTACCCGACGTCCGCGGGCGCGGGCGGGTTCTACCCGCCCGACGAGGTGATCGAGCGGGAGACCGCGCGGAACCGGGACGCCGTGCTGCAACTGCTGGAGAACGCGGACTGTATGTACCGGTCGATCGGCAAGGCGACCCAGTACTGCAGCTAGTCGGTCTCCTCGGCCTCGGCTTTCCCGGCCTCGGCCTCCTCCCCTTCTTCGAAGTAGGCGTCGAGCACCGCGTCCAACTGCTCGTCCCACTCCTTGAAGCGCGACCTGGCCGCCGCCTCGATCTCGATCGGGTACCAGCGGCGGTCAGGTGTGTGCACCGTGATCGTGAACCGCTTGCCGAACCGCGGTTCCTCGGTCTCGATCGCGCCGATCTCCTCCCAGCGGAACTCGCACTCCTCCTCGTCGAGGCGGAGCCGGACGCCCTTGGCGTCGGCGGTGATCCGCGCCCGGCGGTCGGAGGCCTCGAAGACGGGACCGTCGGAGGATTCGTCCGCGTCGTCCTCGGCGGTCTCCTCCGCCGCGTCACGGGCCTCCCCGACGACTTCGTCCTCGGCCTCCCCGTCCTCGGCCTCGACCTCGTCGGCCGGCTTCGTGTCCTCCGGCTCCGCGGTCGCGGGCGACGTGAGCCCGGGGATGAATGCCGGGTCGAATCCGGCGCCCTCCAGGGGCTGGCTGCTCGAACCTATACGCTGCTCCACAGCGCGAAGTATGGTCGAAGATCCTGTGCCGGACACAGCCAGCCCCCAACTTCGTTATACGAAGAGGCTCAATACCGCCGCCACCGCGAACCCCACCACCGACAGAACCGTCTCCAGCACGGTCCACGTCCGCAGTGTGTCCCGCTCGCTGATGCCGAAGTACTTCGCCACCATCCAGAAGCCGCCGTCGTTGACGTGGGAGGCGAAGATCGAGCCGGCGGAGATGGCCATGATGACGAGGGCGACGAAGGCCTGGGAGTGGTGGCCCTCGGCGAGGAGCGGGGCGACGATGCCCGCCGTCGTCACGATCGCCACCGTCGCCGAGCCCTGGGCGACCCGCAGCACCACCGAGATGAGGTAGGAGAGGACCAGCACCGGCAGGCCCACGTCGTGGAAGGTGTCCGACAGGGCCTGGGCCACCCCGCTCGCCTTCAGGACGGCGCCGAAGATCCCGCCCGCGCCGACCACGAGCAGGATGTTGCCGACCGGCTTCAACGAGGCCGTGGACACCGTCTCCAGGGACCTGCGGGACCAGCCGCGCCGGACGCCCAGCAGGTAGTAGGCGAGCAGCAGGGCGATCGTCAGGGCGACGAAGGGGTGACCGAAGAACTCGATCACCGAGCGGCCGGTGGAGGGGTCCAGGGCGATGGAGGAGAAGGTGGCCGCGAGGATCAGGATCAGCGGGGTGCCGATGATGCCGAGGACCGTGCCGAGGGGCACCGGGTCCTCGCGCGGGACCACGCCCTGGCCGCGCTGTTCCTCGATCACCGCCTGCTTGGCCTCGGCCGCCGCCTCGACCATGTCCTGCGGCACGGCGACGAAGATGCGCTTGCCGATCCACGCCGAGAACGCCCACGCGGCCAGCACCGCCGGGACGCCGCAGACCACGCCCATCAGGATCACCCAGCCGAGGTCCACGTGCAGCAGGCCGGCGGCCGCGACCGGGCCGGGGTGCGGGGGCAGGAAGGCGTGGGTCATCGACAGGCCCGCGAGGAGGGGCAGGCAGTAGAGGAGGATCGACTTGCCGCCCCGCTTGGCGGCCGCGTAGACGATCGGCGCGAGGACGAAGATGCCGACGTCGAAGAAGACCGGGATGCCGAAGATCAGGCCGGTGAGGCCCATGGCGAGCGGGGCACGCCGCTCGCCGAAGAGGCCGAGGAGGCGGGACGCCAGCACCTCGGCCCCGCCGCTGACCTCGAGGACCGCGCCCAGCATCGTGCCGAGGCCGATGATGATCGCGACATGGCCGAGGATGCCGCCCATGCCGGACTCGATGGTGGAGACGGCGTCGGAGCGCTGGACGGTGCCGAAGAGTTCGGTGACGGACAGTCCGGAGAGCAGGCCGACGGCTATGGAGACCGCGAGCAGTGCGACGAACGGCTGGAGTCTGACCTTGATGATCAGGAAGAGGAGGAGCGCGATACCGAGGGCGGCGACCGTGAGCAGGCCGGCCGTGCCGTCGACGAGGAGGAGCAGGCCTCCGGTGTGGGGCGGTGTGGACATGTGGGGGTCCTCTGCTGGGGTGCATCGGGCTTTCGGGCAGGGGGCAGCGCGGTACGGCGCGGGTTCGGGGCTGCGCCGTACCGTCGTACGGTGTGCGGGAGTCGGGCCGGGCGGCCGTCAGCCGAGGACGGCCAGCGCGTCGATCTCGATGAGCAGCCCGGCGGGGAGGCCGACGTAGACCGTCGTGCGGGCGGCGGGCGGGGCGGTGAGCGCCTGCTCCTCGAAGTACGCGTTGTAGATCTCGTTGAGCTCGGGGAAGTGGGCCGTGTCCGTCAGATAGACGCGGATCATCATCACGTCGTCCCAGGAGGCACCGCCCTCCTCCAGGATCGCCTTGACGTTGGCGAGGGTCTGGAGGGTCTGCTCGCGCAGGGTCGGACCGGCGGGCGTGGGCGGTTTGCCCTCCTCCGCGGGCAGGAAGCCGACCTGGCCGGCGACCTGCAGGATGTTCCCCTTCCGCACACCGTGGGAGAACTTCGCCGGCGGGGTGGTGTGGGTCTTCGGGGTGAGCGCGATCTTGTCCGTCATACGGGGTCCTTTGCTGGGGTTCTGCCGGAGTACTCACCGCTGATGGCGTCGGCCGTGCGGCGCACCAGCGGGCGGAGGGTGAGGAGTTCGTCGGCGGTGACGACGACGTTCGGCGCGGAGACCGACATCGCGGCGACCACCCGGCCGTCGGCGCCCCGGATGGGTGCGGCGACGCAGTTGATGGACTCCTCGTGGCCGCCGAGGTCGGTGGCCCAGCCCTGTTCGCGCACCTTCTCCAGCTCCCGCAGGAAGGCGGGGGCGTTGGGGGTGGAACGGGCCGTGTAGAGGGGGTAGTCGAGCTTCTCGGCGACCGCCCGCCGCTCGGCCTCGGGCAGGTCGGCGAGGAGCAGTTTGGCGACGGCGGCGACGGTGATGGCCACCGGCTTGCCGATCCTGGAGTACATCCGCACCGGGTAGCGGCTCTCCACCTTGTCGATGTAGAGCACCTCGCCCTCCTCGTAGACGGCGAGGTGCACGGTGTGCCCGCAGCTCTCGTTCAGCCGGACGAGGTGGGGGTGGGCGATCTCGCGGATGTCGAGGTTCTCCATCGCCTCCTGGGCGAGGGCGAAGAGGCGGGCGCCGAGGCGGTAGCGCTGGTCGGACTGGCGGTAGACGAGCCCGTGTTCGTGGAGGGTGCGCAGCAGCCGCAGCGCGGTCGATTTGTGCACGCCCAGGCGGTCGGCGACCTGTCCGAGGTCGGCGGGGCCCTCGGCGAGCAACGGCAGGATGCTCAGGGCGCGGTCGACGGTCTGGCTCATGGGGTGCGTACCTCCTCCGGGGGCGCCGCGGCTCGTGTCCAGCCGGGGCCGAGTCGAAGTGTCCCCCACTCCTTGTCGCCCAGGGCGGCCAGCCGGTCGGCGTGGTCGCGGGAAGGGGGGACGGCGAGGTCGCCGGGGGTGGTGAGGGCGGCGGCGGCCATGAGGTGCCCGTGCCGCAGCCGCTGCCGTACGGGCAGTCCGCGCAGGGTCGCGGAGAGGAACCCGGCGGCGAAGGCGTCCCCGGCGCCGACGGCGGCGACGACGTCGACGCGGGGGGCGGGGACGTGCTGGACGTTCCCCCGGTCGAAGACGGTCGCGCCGCGCTCCCCCTGTTTGACGACGAGCACCTCGGGGTCGGGGAACGCGGTCCGGACGGCGTCGACACCCTTCAGGCCCCACACCTCCTCCGCCTCGTCCTCGCCGACGAACACCAGGTCGGCGCCGCGGGCGAGTTCCAGCAGCACGTGGGGGCCGTCGCCGTCCGTCCACAGCAGGGGCCGGTGGTTGACGTCGAAGGACACGAGGGGGCGGCCGGGCCGGGGGGCCGTGAGTGCGCGGAGCAGTTCCAGGCAGTCCTCGGACAGGGCCGCCGTGATCCCCGACAGGTGCAGTACGCGGCCCGCCCGCACGGCCGCCAGGTCGACGTTCCCGACGCTCATCGCGGAGGCCGCGGATCCCGCCCGGTAGTACGCCACCTCGTGGGCGTCGGTGGAGCGGTCCCCGGCGGTGCGGAAGTACACGCCGGTGGGGCGGGCGGGGTCGCGTCGTACGGCGGTGACGTCGACGCCGTAGGCCTCGACGGTCTCGACGAGGTGGTCGCCGAAGCCGTCCGCCCCGACCCGGCTGACCCAGCGCACGGGGTGTCCGACGGCCGCGAGGACGCAGGCCACGTTGGACTCCGCGCCGCCGATGGCCCGGTCGAAGGACGGCACGTCGGCGAGGCGGCCCGGCCGGGAGGGCAGGAAGGTGACCATGGATTCGCCGAGCGCGACGACGTCCACGACGGCGGGGTCGCCTCGGGCTCCGGTGTCCGTCACGATCCTCGTGGCTCCCAGCGTCGTTGCGGGTCCGTTGACCCCGCGCTGGCCGAGATGTTAGACAGCAGTAAGCGATATACGCAATGGAGGTTGCAGGTATTGCAACGCTCCTGATCAGGGAGGTTCCATGAGCACCGAGGCGTTCGCCCGACTCGCCGAGGAACGCGTCGACCACCGCTTCAAGGGCCTCCCGCCCGACGCAGACGGCCTGACCGTCGCCGAGCTGACCGCCCAGCGCCGCAATCTCTTCACCGGCGGCTTCACGACCCCGGTGCTCGCGCTCTCCGCCGAGCGTCTGGAGCACAACCTGCGCCTGATGGAGACGTACGCGGCCCGCCACGGCCTCGCGTTCGCCCCGCACGGCAAGACGACCATGGCCCCCCAGCTCTTCGCCCGGCAGCTCGAGTACGGCGCCTGGGGCATCACCCTCGCCCTCCCGCACCAGGTCCGGGTGGCGCGGGCGTACGGCATCGGGCGGATCTTCCTCGCGAACGAGGTCGTGGATCCGGCGGCCCTGCGCTGGATCGCCGCGCAGCTCGCCGCCGACCCTGAGTTCCGGCTCGTCTGCTACGTCGACTCCGTGCGCGGGGTGGAGTTGATGGACGCGGCGCTGGCCGGGGCGGCCCGTCCGCTGGACGTGGTCGTGGAACTGGCCGCCGGGGAGGGCGCCCGTACCGGTGTCCGGACGGAGGCGGAGTGCGCGGCGGTCGCGGACGCGGTGGCCGCGACCACGACCCTGCGGCTGGTGGGGGTCGCGGGGTACGAGGGCGAGGTGCCGCAGCCGACGCCCGAGCGGGTCGGGGCCTGGCTGCGCCGGCTGACCGGCCTCGCCGTCGACTTCGACAAGGCGGGGCGGTTCGCCGGGGTGGACGAGATCGTCGTCAGCGCGGGCGGCAGCGCCTGGTTCGACGCGGTGGCCGAGGTCTTCGCGGAGATCCCCGAACTCTCCTCGCCCGTGGTGAAGTTGCTGCGCTCGGGGGCGTACGTCTCGCACGACGACGGGCACTACCGCCGGGTGACCCCGTTCAACCGGGTGCCGGAGGAGGGCGCTCTCGAGCCGGCGTTCCGGCTGTGGACCCAGGTCGTCTCCCGCCCCTCCCCCGACCAGGCCTTCGCCAACGCGGGCAAGCGGGACGCGGCCTACGACCTCGATCTGCCGTTCGTCCAGGTGGTCCGCCGGGACGGCGCGGAACGCCCGGCCGCCGGCGTCTCGGTCTCCTCCCTCTCCGACCAGCACGCCTGGCTGAAGACCGGTCCCGAGGTCGATCTCGCGGTCGGTGACTGGCTGGGCCTCGGCCTCTCCCACCCGTGCACGTCCTTCGACAAGTGGCAGCTGATCCCGGTGGCGGAGGCGGACGGCACGGTCGTCGAGTACATCCGCACGTTCTTCTGATCCGTACATTTCCCCAGGGGGCCGGCATGGAAGACCTCGTCGTCCGGGACGCGGACGTC
This sequence comes from Streptomyces sp. NPDC002588, assembly GCF_040295925.1. Classification (NCBI taxonomy): domain Bacteria; kingdom Bacillati; phylum Actinomycetota; class Actinomycetes; order Kitasatosporales; family Streptomycetaceae; genus Streptomyces; species Streptomyces sp. NPDC002588. Next base: position 220,664 of record NZ_JBEOWF010000008.1, on the reverse strand, counting down.
GTCGACGGCACCGGCGCGGACTCCTACCGCGCGGACGTGCTGATCGACGGCGGCCGGATCGTCGCGATCGTCAAGGAGGCCGCCGCCGCGGGCTGCCAACGCCCGAAGGCGACAAGGGAGCTGGACGCGGAGGGCCTGGTCCTCTCCCCCGGCTTCATCGACATGCACGCCCACAGCGACCTCGCCCTCCTGCGCGACCCAGGCCACAGCGCGAAGGCCGCGCAGGGCGTGACCCTCGAGGTCCTGGGCCAGGACGGGCTGTCGTACGCCCCGGTCGACGACCGCACGCTCGACGAGGTCCGGCGGGCCATCGCCGGCTGGAACGGCCCGGGCGACGACATCGACTTCGACTGGCGGTCGGTGGGCGAGTACCTGGACCGCCTGGACCGGGGCATCGCGGTGAACGCGGCCTATCTGATCCCCCAGGGCACGGTCCGCGCCCTGGCCGTCGGCTGGGAGGACCGCCCGGCCACGCCACGGGAACTCGACCGGATGCGGCAGTTGGTGGCGGAGGGCCTGGAACAGGGCGCGGTCGGTCTGTCGTCCGGACTGACGTACACGCCCGGCATGTACGCCGAGAACACCGAACTCACCGAACTGTGCAGGGTGGTGGCCGGCTACGGCGGCTACTACTGCCCCCACCACCGCTCCTACGGCGCCGGCGCGCTGGAGGCGTACGCGGAGATGGTGGAGCTGACCGGGAAGGCGGGCTGCGCCCTGCACCTGGCACACGCGACGATGAACTTCGGCGTGAACGAGGGCCGGGCGCCCGAACTCCTGGCGCTGCTGGACGAGGCTCTCGACGGGGGTGCCGACATCAGCCTCGACACCTACCCCTACACCCCCGGCTGCACCACGCTCGCGGCCCTGCTGCCGAGCTGGGCGAGCGAGGGCGGTCCGGCGGAGATCCTGCGCCGGCTCGCGGACGACGAGACCGCCGAACGCATCCGCCACGACCTGGAGGTGACCGGCGCGGACGGCTGCCACGGGGTGCCGGTGGACTGGTCCACGATCGAGATCTCGGGCGTGACGGACCCGGCGCTGGGGGAATTCGTCGGCCGTACGGTCCGGCAGTCGTCCGCCCTGCGCGGCGAGGCGCCCTGGACGACGGCCCGCCGGCTCCTGCTCGACGACTCGCTCGGCCCGACGATCCTCCAGCACGTGGGCCACGAGGAGAACGTCCGGACGATCATGCGCCACCGCGTCCACACGGGAGGCTCGGACGGCATCCTGCACGGCGCCAAGCCCCACCCACGCGCGTACGGCACGTTCCCGCACTATCTCGGCCACTATGTGCGCGAGCTGGGCATCCTGCCCCTGGAGGAGTGCGTGGCCCATCTCACCGGCCGCCCCGCGGCCCGCCTTCGCCTCCCCGACCGGGGCCTGGTGCGCGAGGGGTACCGGGCCGACCTGGTCCTGTTCGACCCGCGGACGGTGGCGGCGGGCTCGACGTACGAGGCCCCGCGCACACTCCCCACGGGCATCCCGCACGTCCTGATCGACGGCCGCTTCGTGATCGAGGACGGCCGGCGTACGGACATCCTGGCCGGGCGGGCGGTCCGCCGCACTCCCCTGTGACGGACCGCCCCCCTTCCCGCTACGGCTTGGGCAGGGTGCAGGTGCTCGCGCTCAGGTTGAGCTGGTTCCCGGTCGTGAAGCAGGCCGGGATGATGTAGGTCTCCTCGGCGTAGTTGATGCCCTGGCGGACGGTGACGTTGCCGCTCTCGTCGACCTCGCACGGGTTGTCCACCGTGCAGGTCTCGCCGTCCTCGTTGCCGGTGTTGTTGACGGCGACGACGTTGCCGGTGGACTGGTCGATCACCGGCGAGCCGGAGGTGCCGCCGATGGTCTGGCAGGCGGAGGTGTAACGGACCGAGTCCTTCCAGGTCCAGTCGCCCTCCTTCAGGCGGTACACGAACCCGTCGATGTTGCAGTTGTAGAGCTTCTTCCAGTAGCCGGACGCCACGGTGATCGCGGTGCCGGCGGTCGGGTGGGTGTTCTGCACGGTCAGCGGGGTGATCCCGTACGAGCTCTTGATCGTCGCGTAGGTGCTGGTGAGCTGGTAGATCGAGATGTCCGTGTCGGTCATCGTCGCGTAGGCCAGCTTGCTGGCGCGCAGGGTGGCGACCCCGGTGCCGGAGGAGTTGAGCAGGGTGAAGGTGCGGCTGGAGGTCTGGTTGGTGACGACCTCACCCGGGTCGAGGAAGCCGGACGTCAGGCAGTGACCGTTGCTCAGCACCAGCGCGGGGTCGGTGTCCAGGGAGTTCGGGAAGCGGATGACCGAGCCGGAGCAGTTGCTGAGCGCGACGGTCCCGGCGAGGCTGACGGCCTTGAGGGTGGGCGCGGCGGCCTTGGTCTCGGCGGCGGCCGCCTTGGTCTCCGTCCTGGTCTCCGCCTTGGCGGCGGGAGCCGCGACCGCGGGCGCCGCGCCGACCCCTGCGATGGCCAGGGCGGCGAGCACGGCGACGAGAGGCTTGCTCATGTGGGGGTCCCCTCTGATACGACAAGACGACCGGAGATCTTCCGGCCGCCTTCAGTGTTGTCATGCACATTGTCGAGTCGAGGGGGCGTACGGAACAAGAAGGCATCGGAGGCCGTAGGGGTTTCCCTATGAGAAACGGTGCGTATTGCACAGAGCTGACCGAGAAGACCGAGAAGTCCGAAGTCAGTTGAATCAACGGCACCGCGACAACCACGGGACGGCCGGCTTCACCAGCCGTCAAACAGGTGGCTCGATAATGCCTTGACCTGGCCGCCTATCGACACACCGACAGATCGGGCGAGTCGGCCCATGGTAATGTCCGCCTTCCTGCCAATACCTTCGCCCCCGAATTCGGAATCCGCTGAAAAATTCCAGCCAATTCCAGAGTCGTCCAATAGATCGGGGCGTGCCCCGTATTTTTTGGAGAGCGCGAGAGTGGCCACCCCCGCCGTTTCGGTAATCATCGCCGCCTACAATGCGATGCCCTATCTGACGCGTTGCGTCATTTCTGCCGCCGAACAGAGCATCGGCCAGGACGAGCTGGAGATCATCGCCGTCGACGACGGCTCGACGGACGGGACCGCCAAGGAGCTCGAGCGCCTGGCCGAGGTGTACCCGGGGTTGATCCGCGTGTTCCGGCAGGAGAATTCCGGCGGCCCCTCCGCGCCTCGCAATGCCGGGCTCGACCACGCCAGGGGACGGTTCGTGTTCTTCCTCGACGCCGACGACTATCTGGGGCCGGAGGCCCTGGAGCGCATGGTGGCGATGGCCGAGAAGAACGGCACCGATGTCGTGCTGGGAAAGGTGGTGGGCGTCGGTGGACGCGGAGCGCCCGCCTCCATGTTCAAGCGCGACCAGCCGAAGACCGATGTCTTCTCGTCCCGGGTGTACTGGACACTCAACCCGATGAAGCTGTTCCGCCGGAGCCTGCTGGAGCGCCTGGGGCTACGGTTCCCCACCGACCTGGCTATTGGCGAGGACCAACTCTTCGTGGGTCCCGCCTACTTCCACGCGTCGGGCATCTCCGTACTGGCGAGCTACGACTGCCTGTTCTGGGTGCAACGGGAGGACGAGGGCAACATCACCTTACGGACCGGGGGCACCGAGCCCCGGCTGAAGTTCCTGCCGCGCGTGGTCGACATGGTCCTGGAGAACGTGCCGCCCGGCCCCGGCCGCGACCATCTCGCGCACCGGCACCTGAGCGTCGAAATCGTGCAACTCCTCGGCCATCTGGTCCACGAGCCCCGCCCGCAGCAGGAGAAGGCCCTCGCCCAGCTCGCCGACACCATCGCTCCGCTCTGGCACGAGGAGATGGACGACGGGCTCTCGGCCATGACCCGGCTGCGGCTGCACCTCGTACGGCACCGGATGCTCGACGAACTCCTCGAACTCGTCCGGTTCGAGAAGGAACTGGCGCAGAGCAAGGTGGCCACGCCCGTCCTCGTCGACCACGGCAGAGCCCTCGCCCGCTACCCGTTCCTCCGTGACCCGGCCCGTGCCGTCCCCGACGAGTGTTACGACGTCACAGCCCAACTCGGCGTACGCCACCATGTCAGCCGGGCCGAGATGCTCGGCACCACGCTGCACCTCGCCGGACACGGCTACCTGCACCGCGTCGCCACCGAGGACGTCACGACCGGCCTCGTCCTGCGCGAGCGCGACAGCGGCACCGAGTTCCGGCTGCCCGTCACGCACACCGCGTCGCCCGGCGCAGGCGCCGGTGAGGACGAGGGGCGCTTCCGCTACGACGAGGCCGGCTTCGAAGCCACCGTCGACATCACCACCGCCGCCGACGGAGGCCCGCTCGACGACGGACTGTGGGACATCTCCCTCGCCATCGGCGCCCAGGGGATCACCCGCGAGGTCCGCATCGGCAGCAATCGGGCGTCCGACGTGTCCGGGGCGGCCGCCACCCATCTGGTGGACACCGCCGACGGCATGCGCGCCCTCACCCTCTACACCACCAAGCCGCACGGCAACTTCACCCTCGACATAGGCGAGCGCAAGCACGCCGTACCGCCCCGTCTGAGGTTCGACGGCACGATCCGCTGGGCCCGCGACGCCGCCACGGAGCTGGAGCTGACCGGACGCTGCGCGCTCGCCTCGTACCCGGTCGGCGACCTCGTCGCGGCCTTCGAGAACGACCGGGGAGACAAGGCCCGCTTCGCCGCCTCGGCGATCGGTGACGGCTTCCTCATACGGGTGCCCGTCACCGAGCTCCCCGCCGGTGTGTGGCGTGGCAGCCTTCACATCGGCAGTTGGTCCGTGCCCCTGCCGGGGCTCCCCGGGAACCTCGCCCCGGCCAAATGGCGTCGCCGCGCGCTGCCCTGGTACGCCAAGCCCGACGCGGACGGCGGCGAGGCCTTCGCCCTGCAGGTCGCGAAGACGAACCTCGTCCGGGCCGTGGCTCGGCGCGTCGCGTCCTGAGCGGCCGGTCCGCCCTGCCTACCTGGGCCCCTTCGTCCTCCCCCAGCCCGGTTTGCCCTTCCCCCGGTCGGAGGACGGGGCGGACGTCGTAGTGGTCGGGGCCGGGATGCCCGCCGGGGCGGACGGCGAAGCGGCCGAGGGCGCGGTGGACGTCGTGGCGGGCGAGGACGGCGCCGCGTCGACCCCGGTGGACGTGGCGGACCGGACACTCGCGGAGCCGGTCGCGGAGGGGGACGCGGAGGCCGGGCCGCTCACCGTGGTGCCGGGTGCCGTGCGGGTGTCCCCGTGCTTGCCCCGCTGCTCTCCCGTGGGGCTGCCCGAGGTGAAGGCCACCGACGCCACCAGTGCGGCCGCGGACACCACCCCCGCCGCCCCCGCCGCGGCCAGCACCCGGCGCGAGGGACGGCCGGCGCCCGCTCGGCGTGCGGCGCGCCGGCGGTCGGCGCGACCGGCCGGGGCACCCTCCTCGGCGGGGGCGACGGCCGGCAGCCGCTGCGTCTCGTCGTACGCGTTCTGCCAGCCGTGTGCCGCCGCCGGGTCGGAGTACCGCTCGTAGGACGACGGGTCGACCTCGGCATACGGCTGGTACGCGGCCGGCTCTTCCGGGGAGACGCCGCTCTGATCTGACCTGGACACGGCAGCGCATTGTAGGGACGCATACGGCCATGGGGACAGTTACCGGCGATAACATCCCAAAACACCCGTCTCGCGTGGTGGAAAACACGCCCCACGAGGCGTTACCGGGCCGTAAGCTCCCTGACATGCAGGTGATCCAGTCGACCAAGCTCTCCAACGTCTGTTACGAGATCCGGGGCCCGGTTCTCGAGGAGGCGATGCGTCTGGAAGCGGCAGGGCACCGCATCCTCAAGCTGAACACGGGCAACCCGGCCGCCTTCGGCTTCGAGGCCCCGCCGGAGATTCTGGAGGACGTCCTCCGCAACGTCTCGACGGCCCACGGCTACGGGGACGCCAAGGGCCTGCTCGCGGCGCGCCGGGCGGTCGTCATGCACAACCAGACCCTCGGCATCGAGACGGACGTCGAGCACGTCTTCATCGGCAACGGCGTCTCCGAGCTGATCGTGATGGCGATGCAGGGGCTGCTGGACGACGGGGACGAGGTGCTGGTCCCGGCCCCGGACTACCCGCTGTGGACCGCCGCGGTCTCCCTCTCCGGCGGCACGGCCGTGCACTACCGGTGCGACGAGCAGGCGGACTGGATGCCCGACCTCGCGGACGTCGAGCGCAAGGTCACCGACCGCACCAAGGCCATCGTCATCATCAACCCCAACAACCCGACCGGGGCCGTCTACGACGAGGCGATGATCAGGGGACTGACCGACATCGCGCGGCGGCACAACCTGCTCGTCTGCTCCGACGAGATCTACGACAAGATCCTCTACGACGGCGCCACGCACACTCCGACCGCCAAGGTCGCCCCCGACCTGCTGACCCTCACCTTCAACGGCATGTCGAAGGCGTACCGGGTGGCCGGCTACCGGGTGGGCTGGATGTCGATCTCCGGGCCGCGGGCGCACGCCGACTCCTACATCGAGGGCCTGACGATCCTGGCCAACATGCGGCTGTGCGCGAACATGCCGGGTCAGCACGGCGTGGTGGCCGCGCTCAGCGGGCGGCAGTCCATCCGGGACCTGGTCCTGCCCGGCGGGCGGCTCAAGGAGCAGATGGACACGGCGTACGAACTGCTCACCCAGATCCCGGGCGTGACCTGTGTGCGGCCGAGGGGCGCGCTGTATCTGTTCCCGCGGCTGGATCCGACCGTGTTCAAGATCAAGGACGACCGGCAGATGGTCCTTGACCTGCTGCGCCAGGAGAAGATCATGGTCGTCCAGGGCACCGGCTTCAACTGGCCGGAGCCCGACCACTTCCGGGTGGTGACCCTGCCCACGGCCACGGACCTGCGGGACGCGGTGGGCCGGATCGCGCGCTTCCTGGACGGCTACGGCCAGCCCTGACCTCTTGAGCGCCTCAACTTTAGACGAAATCTAAGCTAGGATGGCTTCCTGCCAGCACAGGAGGCCATCCCATGTACGAACCGATCCGCACCAAGTCGGTCCACAGCACGATGGCCGGCACGACCTCCGACTTCCCCCACCGGTCGCGCGAAGAGGAGCTGGACATCCAGCTCGCGGGTCATCTCGCGGCGCTGCTCGCCGTCACCGACGAACTGCGCGCGGCGGCCCCTTCCGCGGACCTGGACACCGCGGCCGAGCGCCTCACCGGAGAGGTGAGCAGGCTGCGGGGAGGACATCCGCCGGTCCGAGCGATCGGATCCACTCGCAAGCCCGACCTCTCCTCTCTGCACCAGCGGGCGCACGCCCTCGCGGGACGCGCACTGGTGGTGGCGGCGTCGCGCGCGGACACCTCGGCGGCGATCCTCGCCGCGGAACAGATGGACGTCCACGCGGCCGCCCTGGAGCCCCGCGAACTCGCGTCCCGCTGAACCTCCCGAGGGTCCCCCGTACGGCCCCGGTCCGCGTGCACCCGCAGCGACGCGCGGACCGGGCGCCATGTTTTTGTCTGCGTCTGTCGTAATTTGACACAGTGAAACGCAGGCGATTGTTGGTGGTGCTCTCCGGTGCGGCTGCAGTCGCCACCGGAATGATGTCGTGGGCCGTCGTCTCCTCCTCGGCGGCGATCTCGAAATCCCAGGCCGAGTCCACGGCGAAACGGGCCGCCCCGGACACCGAATCCCTTTTGCGGGCGGGAATCGCGCGGCAGCAGGACCACGACCCCGCAGGGGCCGCCCAGCTCTACCGAGTGGTGCTGGGCCTGGACCCGCGGAACGAGGTCGCCTGGTACAACCTGGGAGTCATCGCGCACGAGGCCGGCCGGACCGCCGATGCCCGGGCGGCCTACGAGAAATCCCTGAAGATCGATCCGACCTTCCAGTCGGCTCTCTACAACGAGGCCATTCTGCTGGAGTCGAGCGACCCCGACCGCGCCATGGGACTTCTGGAACGCGCCATCGGTGTCGATCCGAACGCGGCCACGGCACATCTGCACCTGGGAGACATCTGGGCGCGGAAGAAACGCGACCGGGAAGCCGCGGACGAGTTCCGCACCGCCGTCGCGGCCGACCCCTCCCTCCGTTCCCAGGTGCCGGAATCCTTCCGGGACTCCCTGCGCCCCGTATCCGAACCGACCCCGGCGGGGAGCACCCGATGACGTCGACCGATCGGACGGTACGGGCGCTGACCGCGTACACCACCGTGACGGCGGCCCTCGCGGCCCGGGTGTTCCTGATGCCCGAAAAGTCGCAGGACTACTTCACCTTCCTCGAACCCTGGTACCGGCACCTCGCGACCCACGGCGGGTTCCAGGCCCTCGCCGACCCCGGCTTCTCGGACTACAACGTCCCCTACCTGTATCTGCTGGCCGCGCTGACGTACCTGCCGCTGTCGGCGCTGACGGGCATCAAGTGGATCTCGGTCCTGTTCGACCTGGCGCTGGCCTACCAGACCTTCCGGATCGTGGCCCGGCTGCGGCCCGCCCCTTCCCGGGCCGCCTTCGGCGCGGCCGCGGTGGTGCTCTTCCTGCCCACCGTCGTCACCAACAGCGGGTGGTGGGGGCAGTGCGACGCCGTCTACGCGGCCTTCCTGGTCGGCGGGATCCACCACGTGCTGCGCCACCGGCCGTGGTGGGCGTGCACGTTCTTCGGGCTCGCGCTCGCCGTCAAGTTCCAGGCCGTCTTCCTCTTCCCCTTCCTGCTCGTCCTGGTGCTGGTGGGACGGGTGCCGTGGCGGAGCCTGCTCGCCGTGCCCGGCGCGTATCTCGTCCTCGACGTCCCCGCCCTCGCGCTCGGCGCCGACCCGTGGCGTCTGCTGACGGTCTACGCCCGGCAGACGGACACGTACCAGATGCTGTCCCTCCAGGCGCCGTCCGTCTACGAGTTCGTGTCGGTGCCCGGCGACACCGGAGCCGTGCGCAGCGCGGGTGTCCTGGTCGCGGGGGCCCTCGTGGCACTCCTGACCGGACATGCGGCATGGTCCCTGCGGCGCGGCCGGACCGGCGTGCCGGAGCTCACCGACACCCGGATCGTGCTGCTGGCCGTCTGCTCCGCGATCGTGGTGCCGTTCCTGCTGCCCTCGATGCACGAGCGGTACTTCTACGTCGCGGACGTGCTCACCGTGACGGCCGCGTTCGCGCTGCCGCGGCAGCTCTGGTACGTGCCGGTGCTGGTGCAGCTCGCCTCGTTCGGCAGCTATCTGAAGTGCAACTCCGCGACCCTGAATCCGTATCTGTCGATGCCCGCGCACAGCGCGCTGATGCTGCTGGCGCTGGTGGCCGTGGTCCGCACGACCGCCGGCGAGCTGCGCGGCGGGCCGGAGGCGGCGGCCCCCTACGGGCGTCCTCCCACCACGGAGGGGACCCTGTCACCGGTGTCCTCGGCGACGTAGTACGTCGGGCGTCGCTGGGCGGCGGTGTAGATACGGCCGATGTACTCGCCCAGCACCCCCAGACAGATGAGCTGGACGGCGCCGACGAAGAGCACGGCGATGATCAGGGAGGTCCAGCCGCGGGTGGTGTCGCCCGCCGCGTACATGGCCAGCGTGTACCCGACCATGCCGAGGCAGACGCAGAAGGCGAGCGCGCCGAGCCAGACGGCCAGCCGCAGCGGGGCGACGGAGAAACTGATGACGCTGTCGACCGCCAGCAGGACCATCTTGCGCAGCGGGTACTTGGTGCGGCCGGCGACCCGGGGGTCGCGGCGGTAGGTGACCTCTCCGCTGGGGAAGCCGAACCAGGGCATCAGCAGCCGGTACACCTGCGGCTGGTCGGGGAGCGCCTTCAGGGCGTCGAGGGCGCCCCGCGAGATCAGGCGGAAGTCGCCCGCCTGGGCGCAGACATGGTCGCCGACCATACGGCGCATCAGCCAGTAGTAGGCGCCGGCGGTACGGCGTTTGAAGCCGGTGTCGCTCGAGCGGTTGCCGCGTACGCCGTAGACGATGTCCAGGTTCCGGGCACGGGCCAGGGCGAGCATCTCGGGGATCTTCTCCGGCGGGTCCTGGAGGTCGGCGTCGAGACTCGCCGTGTACCGGCCGCGGGCGTGGTGCAGACCGGCGGTCAGCGCGGCCTGGTGGCCACTGTTGCGGCGCAGTCGCACGACCCGCAGCTGCGGCCAGCCGGTCGCCAGGTACGCGAGTTGACGGGCCGTCGCGTCCGTGGAACCGTCGTCCACCGCGACGACCTCGTACGCCTCCCCCGTCCCGTCCAGTACCGGCCGGAGCCGCGCCACCAGCGCCGGCAGGGCCTCTTCCTCGTTGAACATCGGAATCACGACCGACAGCTCCACCGACAGCTCCACCGACTACTCCATCGCCCGATTTGCTTACTTATGGTAATATTTGCTCACTTACCGTACAATGCTGAGATGCCTCAGCGCGTCCAGACACACGCACCCCGCACCACAGGGGTCGCCCGGCAGCTCCCGGTCTTCGCGATCATCGGGGTGCTCTCCACCGCCGCCCATCTCGGCTTGTTCACCGCGCTCAGGCCGGTACTCGACGCCCAGCTCGCCAACCTGGTCGCACTGCTGGTCACCGCGGTGGCGAACACCGCCGCCAACCGCCGCTTCACCTTCCGGGTGCGCGGCAAGGAGGGCGCTGCCCGGCATCAGCTCCAGGGACTGGTGGCCTTCCTCGCCGGGCTCGCGCTCAGCAGCGGCGCCCTCGCCCTGGTGCACCGGACCGTGTCGGACGCTCCGCACGTGGAGATCGCCGCGCTGGTCGTGGCCAACGGGGCCGCGACGGTACTGCGGTTCACGCTGCTGCGGATGTGGGTGTTCGCGGCGGCGTGAAACAGGCGAAAGCCTGCCGTCACATCCCGTCGGGGCGGACGGGTGCGTGACGACAGGCCCATGGCTCCGCACGCCGTTGTACGGAACCTCGCCGGTCTGTGGTGCTGTCACCGCGGCCGGCCGTGACGATATCGCTGGTCAGGGCAGTCTCGGCAGCCGGCCGCGGCGCACGGGGGAGGGCGTCAGCCCAGGCGCTGCACCAGGGCGCGGTACTCGTCCCACAGCTCCTTGGGGGTGTGGTCGCCGAAGGTGTTCAGGTGCTCGGGGACCAGGGCGGCCTCCTCGCGCCAGATCTCCTTGTCGACCGTGAGGAGGAAGTCGAGGTCCTCGTCGGCGAGTTCGAGGCCGGCCGTGTCGATGGCCTCCTTCGTCGGCAGGATGCCGATCGGCGTCTCGACGCCGTCGGCCTTGCCGTCGAGGCGCTCGACGATCCACTTCAGGACGCGGCTGTTCTCGCCGAAGCCGGGCCAGACGAACTTGCCCTCGTCGTTCTTGCGGAACCAGTTGACGTAGTAGATCTTCGGCAGTTTCGCCTGGTCCCTGCCCTTGGCGACGTCGACCCAGTGACCCATGTAGTCACCCATGTTGTAGCCGCAGAACGGCAGCATGGCGAAGGGGTCGCGGCGCAGCTCGCCGACCTTGCCCTCGGCGGCGGCGGTCTTCTCGGAGGCCACGTTGGCGCCGAGGAACACCCCGTGGTTCCAGTCGAAGGACTCCGTCACCAGCGGCACCGCGGAGGCGCGGCGGCCGCCGAAGAGGATCGCCGAGATCGGCACACCCCTGGGGTCCTCCCACTCGGGCGCGATGATCGGGCACTGCGCGGCGGGGGTGGTGAAGCGGGCGTTGGGGTGGGCGGCCGGGGTCCCGGCCTGCGGCGTCCAGTCGTTGCCCTTCCAGTCGGTGAGGTGGGCCGGGGTCTCCTCCGTCATGCCCTCCCACCAGATGTCGCCGTCGTCGGTGAGCGCCACGTTGGTGAAGACCGAGTTGCCCCACAGCGTCTTCATCGCGTTGGCGTTGGTGTGCTCGCCGGTGCCGGGCGCGACGCCGAAGAAGCCGGCCTCCGGGTTGATGGCGTACAGCCGGCCGTCCTCGCCGAAGCGCATCCAGGCGATGTCGTCGCCGATCGTCTCGACCGTCCAGCCGGAGACGGTGGGCTCCAGCATGGCGAGGTTGGTCTTGCCGCAGGCGGACGGGAAGGCGGCGGCGACGTACTTGGACTCGCCGCGCGGCGGGGTGAGCTTGAGGATCAGCATGTGCTCGGCGAGCCAGCCCTCGTCGCGGGCCATGACGGAGGCGATGCGCAGGGCGTAGCACTTCTTGCCGAGCAGGGCGTTGCCGCCGTAGCCGGAGCCGTAGGACCAGATCTCGCGGCTCTCGGGGAAGTGCGAGATGTACTTGGTGGAGTTGCACGGCCACGGGACGTCCGCCTCGCCCTCGGCCAGCGGGGCGCCGAGGGTGTGCACGGCCTTCACGAAGAAGCCGTCGGAGCCGAGTTCTTCCAGGACCGGCTGTCCCATGCGGGTCATGGTGCGCATGGAGACGGCCACGTAGGCGGAGTCGGTGATCTCGACACCTATCGCGGAGAGGTCCGAGCCGAGGGGGCCCATGCAGAACGGGACGACGTACATGGTGCGGCCGCGCATCGAGCCGCGGAAGACGCCGTTCTCACCGGCGAAGATCTCCCGCATCTCGGCGGGTGCCTTCCAGTGGTTCGTCGGGCCGGCGTCCTCCTCCTTCTCGGAGCAGATGAACGTCCGGTCCTCGACCCGCGCGACATCGGTCGGGTCGGAGGCGGCGTAGTAGGAATTGGGGCGCTTGATCGGGTCGAGCCGCTTGAAGGTGCCCTTCTCGACGAGCTCCCCGCACAGGCGCTCGTACTCGGCCTCGGATCCGTCACACCAGACCACGCTGTCCGGCTGGGTCAGTTCGGCGATCTCGTTGACCCACGAGATCAGTTCCTGGTGGTTGGTCGGGAGGACGCTGGGAGCCGCGATGTCGCGCGCCACGGTTGCTCCTTGGTGAGGGGTTTTTGGTTTTCAGGCCCCTTGGGGGCTGCGGCCCGGATGCTTCGTGGTCGATCAAGGGCGCTCATCCGGTACCGACCGCACTCATCTGATCATCCGATGCCCGCGCCCATCTGTCCAGACAGCGTCACAGGTGAGCGGAGTGAGGATCGCCACGCATAAACACGATTCTTTGCGTCCACTTGACGTTCAACAGAAGATCTTTTGGACGGAACCCGGTCTGGGTAAGGCCCCCGGCGCCATGAGATGATGGCCACTCTTGACCCCCGAACCCGCCGGACTGATCCGTAACTTACGGTTCCGTAGGTACGATTCGGGCCATGACTGCGCCCGTCCCCGACGCGCCCACGGACCCGCCGGCCGCCGGCCGCGGTCCTCTCGGGCTCCCCCTGCCGCAAGAGATCAAGCCCAAGCTCCGAGGCTGGCTGCATCTCGGCATGTTCCCGGCCGCACTGATCGCGGGGCTGGTGCTGACCGCCCTCGCGCACTCCACCAGAGGCCGGATCGCCTGCGGTATCTACGCGCTCACCGCCTGCCTGCTGTTCGGCGTGAGCGCGCTCTACCACCGCGGCAACTGGAACGCGCGCATGGACGGCATCCTGCGCCGCCTGGACCACGCGAACATCTTCCTGATCATCGCGGGCACCTACACCCCGCTGACCCTGCTGCTCCTGCCCGGGGGCAAGGGCCAGTGGCTGCTGTGGGGCATCTGGGGGGCGGCGCTCGCCGGCATCGCCTTCCGGGTGTTCTGGGTCGGCGCCCCGCGCTGGCTCTACACCCCCTGCTACATCGCGATGGGCTGGGCGGCCGTCTTCTTCCTGCCGGACTTCATGCGCACCGGCGGCATCGCCGTGCTGGTCCTGGTGATCGTCGGCGGCCTCCTCTACAGCGCCGGCGGCGTGATCTACGGCATCAAGCGGCCGAACCCCTCACCTCGCTGGTTCGGCTTCCACGAGGTCTTCCACTCCCTCACGCTCGCCGCGTTCGTCGTCCACTACGTCGGCATCTCCCTGGTGGCGTACCAGCACAACTAGCGTCACTTTCCCGCCTTTCTCCGGGCCACGGCTTCCGAGCCGTGGCCCTTTTTCGTTCCCGACAGTCCCCACCGATTGACACTTACTGGTTTTTGAGAGTTACTCTCATTTCATGGTTACTGTCACGAACGTTTCCGCGGCGGGGCGCGACCCCCGCCGCTGGTGGGCCCTCGGCGCCCTGGTCGCGAGCATGCTCACGCTCGGTTTCGACATGACGATCCTCAACGTGGCGCTGCCCACGATGGCCGTCCAGCTCAGCGCCACCACTGGCGAACTGCAGTGGATGGCGGACGCCTACGTCGTCGTCTTCGCGGCGCTGATGCTGCCCGCCGGTCTGCTGGGCGACCGGTTCGGACGGCGGCGGATGCTGATCGCCGGACTCGGCGTCTTCCTCGTCGGCTCGGGCCTGGGCACCCTGGCCGGGGACGTGAACTGGGTGATCGCCGCCCGCGCGCTGATGGGCGTCGGGGGCGCGCTGGTCACCCCGCTCGCGCTGTCGGTGCTGCCCTCCCTGTTCGGGCCCGAGGAACGCACCAAGGCAGTGGGCATCGTCTCCGCCGCCTCGGCGCTCGGGCTGCCGCTCGGTCCGATCATCGGGGGCTGGCTGCTCAACCACTTCTGGTGGGGCTCGGTCTTCCTGATCAACCTCCCGATGGCCGCGCTCGGCATCGCCGCCTGCGTCTTCCTGCTCCCGGAGACCAGCGACCCCACCTCGCCCAGGGTCGACCCGGTCTCCACGGCGCTCACCGCGACCGGCCTCGGCGCGCTCATCTACGCGATCATCGAGGCCCCCGCCAAGGGCTGGGGCGACCCTCTGGTCCTGGCGACGTCCGCGGCGGCCGTCGTACTGATCACCGCGCTCGTGCTGCGCGAGCGTCGGTCCGCACGGCCCATGCTGGACATGGGGCTGCTCGCCCAGCGCGGATTCCTGTTCAACACGCTCGCGGCGACCCTGGTCATGTTCGTGCTGTCCGGTCTGCTGTTCGTCCTGCCGCCCTACCTCCAGGCCGTCCTCGGCCACGACGCGCTCGGCACCGGTGTGCGGCTGCTGCCGATGCTGGGCGGGCTGATGGTCGCCGCGCGTGTCGCGCAACCCGTCGTCGACCGCTTCGGCGCCCGGGCCGTGGTCAGCGCGGGCCTGGTGATCCTGGCCTTCGCCTCGCTCCTGGGCAGCCGTACGACCGTCGACTCCGGCTACGGCTTCACCGCGCTGTGGCTCACCGTCGCCGGGGCCGGCTTCGGGCTTTCGGTCGTGCCCGCGATGTCCGGGGCCCTCGGCACCCTGCCCGCCGACCGGGCCGGCAGCGGCTCCGGACTGCTGATGACCCTGCGGCAGGTCGGCAGCGCCATCGGGATCGCCCTGCTCGGCAGCCTGCTCGCGAGCACCTTCCGCGACCGCCTCGACGTCACCGGTCTGCCCGCCGGGGCCGCCGACACCGCCGGGGACTCCGTGGTGGCCGCGCATCTGATCGCCGAGAAGGCGGGCTCGGCCCACCTCGCCGCCTCCGCGAACAGCGCCTACGTCCACGGCATGACCCTCGCCCTGCTGGTGTGCGCGGCCTCGGCCCTGGTCTCGGCCCTGCTGACGGCGGCTCTGCTGCCGGGGACACCGGCGGCGGGCCCCGAGGACCCCGAGGCCAGTGACAATCCCGGGATGGCCGACGCGGAGGCGAATGCCCGACAATGAACCGCATGACGGCCGCACGAACCAGTTCCCCCGCCGACCGCCCCCACCTTGGCCTGCGTGAACGCAAGAAGATCAAGACGCGCAAGGCGATCCGCAACGCGATCTACGCGCTGATCAAGGAGCAGGGGTACGAAGCCACGACGATCGACCAGATCGCCGAGCGGGCCGAGGTGTCGCCGTCGACCGTCTTCCGGTACTTCCCGACCAAGGAGGACATCGTCCTCACCGACGAGTTCGACCCGATGATCATGGAGGAGATGCGTGCCCGGCCGGCCGACGAGCCGTGGCCGGACACTCTCCGGTACGTGATGCACCGGGCCGTCCGGCTGGGCCTCAAGGGGGACCTGGAGGCGACCCGGCTGCGGGCCCGTCTGATGGTCGACGTCCCCGCGGTGCGCTCGCGGATGATGGAGAGCATGTCGATGACCAGCGAGATGCTCTGCACCGCCCTCGGCGAGCGCACCGGCCGGGCCCCCGACAGTCTGGAAGTGCGGGTCTACGCGATGTCCCTGATCGGAGGCCTGATGCAGACGTCGCTGTACTGGGCGTCGAACGACTACCAAGACGACTTCGAGGAACTCCTCGACCGCGCCCTGGACGTCCTGGAACACGGCCTCCACCCTGCGAATTCCTGAGGCCACCGCGCTCCCGCATGCCATCCTGACCAGGTGAACGCAGCAGAGATCCACGTCGAAGTAGCCCCCGAGCTGGCGGTGTTCGTCCCGCCCGCCCGGCGGACCGGCGCCCACCCGCTCGGCGTCGACGGAGTCTCCACCCTCGGCCATGTCATCGAGTCCCTCGGCGTCCCGCTGACCGAGGCCGGCACCCTCGTGGTGGACGGCCGCGAGGTCCCCGTCTCGCACATCCCCTCGGCGGGCGAATCGGTGCTGGTCCGCCCGGTCACCCGCCCCCAGCGGGTGCCCGGCGCCCCCCTCCGCTTCCTCCTCGACGTCCACCTCGGCACCCTCGCCCGCCGGATGCGTCTGCTCGGCGTGGACACCGCCTACGAGTCAACCGACATCGGCGACCCGGCCCTCGCCGCCCGCTCGGCCGCCGAACGGCGGGTCATGCTCAGCCGCGACCGGGGCCTGCTGCGCCGCCGCGAGATCTGGTCCGGCGCCTACGTCTACAGCACCGACCCCGAAGCCCAGCTCCGCGACATCCTCGACCGTTTCCGCCCCGGCCTGTGCCCCTGGACCCGCTGCACCGCCTGCAACGGCCTGCTGCGCGAGGCCACCAAGGAGGAGGTCGCCGACCAGCTGGAACACGGCACCCACCGGTCGTACGACGTCTTCGCCCAGTGCCGGTCCTGCGGCCGCGCCTACTGGAAGGGCGCCCACCACGAACAGCTGGAGGCCATCGTGGAACGTGCCCTCGCGGAGTTCGCCGGCTAGGGCGGGTTTCGAAAGTAGCGTCGTCCGCCCGCAGGGCGGGCCCGGCGGCGTCTGGTGCGTGCGATCGCAAGGCGGAGGGTCGCCCCGATACTGGATGTATCGGGGCGCGCCCGACAACGCGGCGAGCGCGCGTGCCAGGCGTCGCCGGGCAGGCGGGACTTTCGAAACACGCCCTAGTGCCGTTCAGCCGTTCAGCGCGGTGCGCAGCCTTTCCGGGTCGGTCGTCGGGGCGTCGCATGTGAAGTTGCGGCAGACGTACGCGGCCGGCTCACCGCCCCGCAGCGGACGGTCGGCCAGCAGGGGGAACTCGTCACTTCCCGTGGTGCCGTAGGCGACGACGGCGCCGGGGGCGGTGCCGAGCAGTGCCGTACGGTGTAGGGCCCTTGCCGCGGGATCATCGAACTCCCGCCCCACCACGGCGACTTCACGCGGCCCGTCGAGGAGCGCCTCGGCGGCGCCCAGCCCCCACCCGATGAACCGCGGCACACGCGGGCCGAGCGCCTTGACCACCCCCAGGGCCTTCTCGGCGGCCGTGCGGTGCGGCTCGGAGCCGGTGTGGGCGGCATAGCCGAGCAGCGCGCCCGCGGCGGCGGTCCAGCCCGAGGGGACGGCGTTGTCGGTCGGGTCCTGCGGACGGCGGATCAGCCGCTCGGCGTCGGCCGCGGTGTCGTACAGCGCACCGGTCTCGGGGTCGGCGAACCGCACGAGGACGTGGTCGAGCAGGAACCCGGCGAACTCCAGCCACACCCCCTCGCCCGTGACGGCGGCCAGCGCGAGGAACCCCTCGGCGACGTCCGCGTAGTCCTCCAGCACCCCGGCATTGCCCCCGGCCTGCCCGTCCTTGCTGGTCCGGGAGAGCCGGGCCTGCTCGTCGAGATGCAGCCGGACGAGGAGGTCGGCGGCGCCGACGGCCGCCTCCACGAGGTCCGGGCGGTCGAAGTAGGCGCCGGTCTCGGCGAGCGCGGCGACGGCGAGACCGTTCCAGGCGGCCACGATCTTGTCGTCCCGGCCGGGCGCGGGCCGTTCGGCGCGGGCGTCGAGGAGCCGCCGCCTGATGCCGTCGATCCTCGCCGCGTCGAAGACACCGTCCTGCTGCGGGAGCTGCAGGACGGAGGCGCCGTGCTCGAAGGTGCCCTCGTCGGTCACGCCGAAGTACTGCGCGGCCAGCCGGGCGTCCTCCTCGCCGAGCACCTCGCGCAGCCGCTCGGGCGTCCAGACGTAGTAGGCGCCCTCGACATGGTTCCCGTTCCCGTCGTCGCTGTCGGCGTCGAGCGCGGAGGCGAATCCGCCCTCGTCGGTGCGCAGTTCGCGGACCATGAAGTCGGCCGTCTCCAGGGCGACCCGCCGGGCCAGCTCCGAGCCGGTGGCCCGCCACAGATGGGCGTAGACCCGGCAGAGCAGCGCGTTGTCGTACAGCATCTTCTCGAAGTGCGGCACGACCCAGTCGCGGTCCACGGAGTACCGGGCGAACCCGCCCCCGAGCTGGTCGTAGATCCCGCCCCGGGCCATCCGCTCACAGGTGTCCAGGGCCATCTGCAGCGCGCCCTCGGCGCCCGTCCGCGCGTGATGCCGCAGCAGGAACTCGATCACCATGGACGGCGGGAACTTCGGCGCCCCGCCGAACCCGCCCCGCTGCGGGTCGTACTCCCGGGTCAGCCCGAGCAGCGCCTGCGACATCTCCTGTTCCCCCGGCGCCCGGCCGTCCCCGAAGGAGATCTCCCGCCCGGCCAGATCCCGCACGATCTTCCCGGCCACCTCGGCGACCTCGTCACGCCGGCCGGTCCACGCCTGCTCGACGCCCTCCAGCACCTGCCGGAAGGAGGGCATGCCGTGCCGGGGGGTGGGCGGGAAGTACGTCCCGAAGTAGAAGGGCTCGGCGTCGGCCGTCAGGAACACGGTCATGGGCCAGCCGCCCTGCCCGGTCGCGGCCTGGACGGCCTCCATGTAGACGGCGTCCACATCGGGACGCTCCTCACGGTCGACCTTGACGCTCACGAAGTGCGTGTTGAGGTAGTCGGCGGTGTCCTGGTCCTCGAAGGACTCGTGCGCCATGACATGACACCAGTGGCAGCTGCTGTAGCCGACGCTCAGCAGCACGGGCACGCCCCGCCGGCGCGCCTCCGCGAAGGCCTCCTCCGACCAGGGCCACCAGTCGACGGGGTTGTCGGCGTGCTGGAGCAGGTACGGGGATGTCTCATGGGCCAGTCGGTTCGCCATGGTGTCCATCCTGCCGCAGTACCCAGCCCGTCACGCGTCAGGCGTCTCCCAGACGGTGACCTCGAACTTCGTGAGGTCACCGCCGGGGGGAGCGGAGACGACGCGGAGGTAGGCGGTACGGCCCTGGTCGGTCATGAGGCAGAAGCGGGCGCCGCGGGGGGCCTGCGCGTTGTAGGTGCCGTTGCGCTCGACCGCCTCGGCACACTGCCTGTCGGTCGGCGCGGAGCCGGAGGCGGGCAGGGGGGCGAGTCCGAGGTCGCCGTCCGGTACGTCGAAGGTGGGGCTGCCCGTGGTCGCACCGATGAAGAGGTCGCTGCCTTTCACGAGAGTCGCGGCGACGACCGGTGCGGTCGAGTCCAGCTCGACGTCCACCCCGCCGTTGATCATGTCGGCGTCGAACACCACCGGCCCGTACCGGACCCGGGCCGCCTCCGCGCTCTCGCCGGCTGTCGTCGCCGGTGTCGACTCGGCCCCGGAGGACGGCTGGGTGCCGCCCCCGCCGTCGGCCCGTTCCTCCCCTGTCGGGCTCGGCCTGCCCACCAGCACGGTGACGAGGATCCCCACCATCGGAATCACGATGCCGACGACCCACCACGCCCAGCGAGGCGGGTGGTGCGTGCCCTGCGGCGGTCCCGGCGGAGCACTCGGCGACGGCACATGCCCCGAACTCATCCCTGTTCCCCCATGGTTGCCCTCATCACGATAGCCACGAACGCACCGCTCAAACACAACCACCGCACTGCGCACGGCAATCGGTGCCCGTACGCCCCCTCGCGCCCCGGAGCCGCCCGCCGCACACTTGACCGACGAAAGCCATGGCCGCCGGAGGGGGACGGGACATGCGGGACAGCCACAGGGCCGACGCCGAGCGGTTGTTGGTGCGGGCCGTGGAGGAGGAGGTACGGCGTTCGGGCGGCCGGGCCGACCGGCAGGTGCTGATGACGCGGGCGCGCGGCGCGCTGGACGCGATGGCGCAGACCGCCGCCGAGGAGTACGAGGAGTACGCGCGGGCGCTGGAGGAACGCGACGCCGGGCGGCTCAGTTTCGCCCAGCGGTACGCACGCGAGGGCGGCGGCCGGACGCCGTTGCTCGTGGCCGGCGTGGCCGCGGTGACGGCCGCCGTCTCCGACCTGGCGCTCGGCACCGGGCCCGGCACTGCTCTCGGGGCCGGGGTGGCGGTGGGCGTGGTCGGCGCCGCCGCGACCGTCGTGAAGGTGGCCGGCTCGCATCTGCCCGCCGCGCACCACCGCGCCGGTGAGGTCGGACAGCCCGGCGGCGCCGAGCAGTTGCGGCTGCAGTGGCTGACCGCGCTGGAGGTACGCGGCATCCGGCCGTTCCTCGACCAGCAACGGGTGATCACCGCGACGACGGGCACGACGAAGACCCCGGGGCCGCAACTGAGGGGCACGGACAAGAGCGCCGCCGCCCGCGGACGAGCGGTCCTCGAGCAGTCGTTCGCCCAGCTTCCGGAACCCGTGGGCCCGTTCGCGGGCCGTCGGGCGGAGCTGACACAGATCCGGCAGTGGGTGCAGGCGGCCCGGGCGAGCACACAGACCAGACCGACCGTCGTGGTCCTGCACGGGCCGCCCGGCAGCGGCCGCAGCACCCTCGCGGTGCGGGCCGCGCACGATCTGCGCGACCAGTTCCGCGGGGCGTGCGTGGTGGACCTGCGCGGCGACATCGCCGGGGAGACCCCGCTGCCCACCCGGGACGCCCTGCTGCACCTGCTCAACCGGCTCGGCGCACCCCGCGAACAGCTCCTCTTCCGCGAACGCTCCTCCCCCGAACAGCAGGTCAAACGCCTCGGCGAGCTCTACCAGCAGCATCTGAAGGGGCTGCCGGTCACCGTGGTCCTCGACGACGCCTCCGATCCGGAGCAGATCCGCGCGCTCGTCCCGGAACGCTCCGACAGCCTGGTCCTGATCACCTCCCGGGCCCCACTGGACCTGCCCGCCGAACTGTCCGCATGGGTGCACGACCTTCCGGTGCGCCCCCTGGACGCGGCGGGCGCGGAGGAACTCCTGAACGCGGCCGCCCAGGACGCCTCCGGCCCCTACGACGCCGAATCCGCCGACCGCATCCGCGAGTTGTGCGGCGGGCTGCCGCTGGCACTGCGCGTCGCCGGCTCCTCGCTCGGCCCGCGCTCACCCCGCCGGCTGGCCGCGGAACTCGCGGCGTACGGTCCCGTGGAGCCCGTCGAGCGCGCGCTCTGGCTGCGCTACACCGACCAGTCGGAGCCGAACCGCCGACTGCTGCGGCGTCTCGCACTGGCCGGACGCGCCTCGCTCGGCGCGGCCGCGGCCTCCGCCCTGCTCGCCACGGACCGCGGGGAGGCGACCCGGCAGCTGACCGCGCTCGCGGACGCGGGCCTGATCAACCGGGTCCGCGGCGACCGCTACCGGCTGCACGACCTGGTCCGCGCCTTCGCCGCCGCCCGCCTCCTCGACGAGGAGGAGCAGAGCGAGCTCGCGGCGGCCCAGGAACGCCTCATCGTGAGCTACGCCGAGCTCGCCGACTCCGTGCTGCGGCTGGTCGACGGCAACATGTCGACCCGCTCGGACCGCTTCACCCCGCACGGCTTCCCCTCGCTCGACGAAGCGCTGCGCTGGCTGGACGACGAGTCGAGCTTCATCACCGCGGCCCTGCGTCACGCCAAGGGCGTGCACCAGGAGGCCGTCCTCAGTCTGCTGGGCGCGCTGTGCGACTACTGCCTGCTGCGCGGCGACCTCTACCGGCTCGGCGAGATCAACGAACTCGCCCAGTCGGTCGGCCAGGACCTGCTGGTGCGGTCCGTGCAGTGGCGGACCGGTATCGCGGCCCGTCAGCTGGGCGAGCTGGACAAGGCGCGGACCACGCTCAGCTCGGTCGTCGACCTCTATCTCCAGGCCCATCACGACGCGGGCGCGGCGCGTGCCCTGTGCTCGCTGGGCATCACCCTGCACCATCAGGGCAACCTCACGGAGGCGGCGGCCAGACTGCGCGAGGCGATGGACCTGCAGTCCGCGCCCGAGCTGGCCACGGACCGCGCCTGGACGATGCACGCGCTGGCCGCGGTGCAACGGGACCGGGCCCGGCTCGCGGAGGCGCTGGACCTGCTGAACCGCTCCCTTGTCCTGCACCGCGAGGGCGGTTCCGTGCACGGTGAGGCCTGGGCCCACTTCCAGCTGGGCCAGCTCAACCTGCGCCGCGGGGACGTGTCCGCCGCGGAGAGCGATCTGCGCCGCGCCCTCGAGCTGTACGGCCGGACCCGCGACGCCCGCGGCGAGGCGTGGGCGCTGACGCAGCTGGCGCGCGCCCGCATGATCGACGGCGAGCCGGGGGCGGCGGTGGAGGGGCTGCGGGCGGCGGCGGCCCGGCACCGGGCGAACGAGGACGCGC
This sequence comes from Streptomyces sp. NPDC002588, assembly GCF_040295925.1. Taxonomy (NCBI): domain Bacteria; kingdom Bacillati; phylum Actinomycetota; class Actinomycetes; order Kitasatosporales; family Streptomycetaceae; genus Streptomyces; species Streptomyces sp. NPDC002588. The sequence continues at coordinate 198,203 of NZ_JBEOWF010000008.1, read as the reverse complement.
GCGGCCAGGCCTGGACGGTGTACTACCTGGGCCTGGCCCTGGAGGAGACCGGTGACCTGGACACGTCCGTCCGCGAACTCGAACGCTCCCGCTCCCTCTTCTCCCGGATGCGGGACGTCTACGGCCTCGCCTGCGCCCGGCACCACTCGGCCCGGGTGACCCGCGACCAGCGGGCGGCGCAGACGGGCTCACTGCGCAACTCGGGCTTCGCCCGGCAGCTCCTCGTCGACGCCCGGACCGACTTCCAGCGCATCGGCGTCGCCCACGGCGAGGCGTGGACCTGCCTGGAGCTGGCGATCGTGGAGGCGGGCAACGCCCGTACGCAGCAGGCTCTGGCCCTGTGCGAGGAGGCCGCCGGCCTGTTCGCCTCCTACGGCGACCGCCGCGGCGAGGACTGGGCCCGCTTCCTGCGCTGCACCCTGCTGCCGTACGGGGCCCCGGGCGGGGTCGAGGTCGGTACGGCCGTGGCCCAGGAGGAGCTGGCCCAGCTGAGCCGCTCCGCCCACCCCCTGCGGGACGCCAAGCTCACCGAGTGCCTCGGAGCGTACGCCGTCCTGCTGGAGCGGGGCATACGCCTGGAGGCCGGCTGGCAGGCCTGGCGCCTGGGGATGGTGCCGGGCCGCCACGAGCGGGAGGTGATGGGCGTCGCGGTGAACGGCGGGTAGGCGCGGGACTCAGCGGCGGGTGACGGGTGGGAAGTGACGGGTGCGGGGATGAAGGGTGCGGGGGCGGGTGCCCCGCACCCTCTCAGCCCTTCGCCGGCGAGGTCTTCCCCGTCGTGCCGGAGGCAGAGGTGTCGTCCGCCTCCGGCGACTCCTTGAAGTCGACCTTGCCCATGTGCTTGCTCATGGACTTCATCAGGGCCCACACCGCCAGTGCCATCGCCGCGAACACGATGAAGCCGAGGACGCCGGGGGTGACCTTGTTCTCGTCGACCTCCTTGGCGAGGGGGGCGAGATGCGTCATTGCCAGGCTCACGCTTGCACTCATGTCAGGCATTGTCGCGGATGCCCGCAAAGAGGTCGTCCTCGGGGAGGGAGGTATCGACGAGGGCCTTCGCGAGCTCGTACTCCTCGGTGGGCCAGACCTCCTTCTGGATGTCCATCGGCACCCGGAACCAGCCCCCGTCGGGGTCGATCTGCGTGGCGTGCGCGATCAGCGCCTTGTCGCGGATCTCGAAGAAGTCGGCACACGGCACGTGGGTGGTGAGCGTGCGCTGCTTGAAGCCGGCCTCGTCCCAGCGCTTGAGCCACTCCCCGTAGGGGGACTCCAGGCCCCGGTCGAGCAGGGCGTGGTGCAGCGCCTCGGTGCGGGCGCGGTTGAAGCCCTGGTTGTAGTAGAGCTTCAGCGGCCGGTACGCGGGCCCGAACTCCACCTCGGGGTACTTCTCGGTGTCGTCCGCACCCTCGAAGGCCACCATCGAGATCTTGTGGGTCATGATGTGGTCGGGGTGCGGGTAGCCGCCGTTCTCGTCGTAGGTGGTGATCACCTGGGGCCGGAAGGAGCGGATCTGCTTCACCAGCTCCCCGGCCGCCTTGTCGACGTCCTCCAGGGCGAAGCAGCCCTCGGGGAGCGGGGGCAGCGGGTCGCCCTCGGGCAGGCCGGAGTCGACGAAGCCGAGCCACTCCTGCTTGACGCCGAGGATCTCGCGGGCCTCGTCCATCTCCTTCTTGCGTACCTCGTGGATGTGCTCCTCGATGTACTTGTCGCCTTGCAGTTTGGGGTTGAGGATGGAGCCGCGCTCCCCGCCCGTGCAGGTCACGACCAGCACGTCCACCCCCTCGGACACGTACTTCGCCATGGTGGCCGCGCCCTTGCTCGACTCGTCGTCGGGGTGGGCGTGCACGGCCATCAGTCGCAGCTGGTCAGTCAAGACTCAATCCTCGGTAAGTCGGCGCCCGTGTGAACCGGCGCGATCGCAGGCTTCTATAGTGACCGAATCGGAGGGTGAAAAATTCCGGGGCCGGCCTGCCGAGAGGACGATCATGAGCACGGCGAGCACGCGACTGCCCGAGGGCCGTTACGGCCGTGCCTCGGACGAGCGGGCCGACCGTACCCTGAAGATCGTCGGGGCCGCGCTCGGCGGGATCCTGCTCGTGGTGGTCGGGTTCTTCGCCTACCACTATGTCGGCCAGAACAAGATCAGCGCCGAGGTGATCGCCTTCAAGGCGACCTCGGACGACACCGTGCAGGTGCATCTGGAGGTCCGCAAGGACTCGGGCGCGAGCGGTTACTGCACCATCCGCTCCCAGGCCGCGAACGGCGCCGAGGTGGGCCGGGCGGACTTCCGCTTCTCCGGTTCGGACTCACGGATCGACAAGGTCGTCACGCTCCGTACGACGGACAAGGGGACGACGGCCGAACTCCTCGGCTGTCACGCCGCCTGATCGCCGGCCGTCCGCGGCCGGCTGCGACAGGTTCGGCCCGCCGCAATGCATACACGCTGACCTGCGGTGACGTAATTCTGATGGCTTATGTCCTCCCCCTTTGCCCGCTGAATTGTTAGGCTCGTGGTTTCGCCCATCCCATGGGGAACATGCTTGTGGGTAGGGCGATGCTTTGTATTCCCAGTACCGACGAGGAGCACCTGTGACCCAGACCAGCGAGTCCGTCACCTGGCTTACCCAGGAGGCGTACAACAAGCTCAGGAACGAGCTTGAGTACCTTACTGGTCCTGCGCGCACGGAGATCGCCGCCAAGATCGCGGCCGCGCGCGAGGAGGGGGACCTGCGCGAGAACGGCGGGTACCACGCGGCCAAGGAGGAGCAGGGCAAGCAGGAGCTCCGTGTGCGCCAGCTGACCCAGCTTCTCGAGAACGCCCAGGTCGGCGAGGCTCCGGCCTCCGTCGACGGCACGGTGGCGCCCGGCATGGTCGTGACGATCGCCTTCGACGGCGACGAGGACGACACCATGACCTTCCTGCTCGCCTCGCGCGAGTACGCGAGCTCCGACGTCGAGACCTACTCGCCGCAGTCCCCGCTGGGCACCGGCGTTATCGGCCACAAGGTCGGCGAGGACGCGGAGTACGAGCTGCCGAACGGCAAGAAGGCCTCCGTGCGCATCCTCAAGGCCGAGCCCTACAGCGGCTGAGCCCCTTCCCCTTCGACCGGCCCCCGGCGCCCCGTGCCGCCGGGGGCCTCGTCGTGCCGCACCTCCCCCGCCGGCCGGTCGCCGGCCTCTCGGACGGCGGCCTCTCGGACGGCGGGGACTCAGCCGGCTGCCCGGCGGTACTTGCGGACCGCGAGCGTGCGGAAGAGCGCGATGATCAGGATCGAGTAGATGAGCGAGGCCCAGACGGGGTGTGCCATCGGCCACGCGTCGGACGGCGAGACGCCCGGGTCGCCGAAGAGCTTGCGGCACGCCTGGACGGTGGCGCTGAACGGGTTCCACTCGGCGATCGGCTGCAGCCAGGAAGCCATCTGCGAGGAGTCCACGAACGCGTTGGAGATGAAGGTCACCGGGAAGAGCCAGATCAGGCCGCCGGAGGTGGCCGCCTCGGGGGTGCGGACGGTCAGGCCTATGAGGGCGCCGATCCAGGTGAACGCGTAGCCGAGGAGCAGCAGCAGGCCGAAGGCCGCCATGATCTTGCCGAAGTTGGTGGGCGCCGCGAAGCCGGGACGCCATCCCACCAGGAGGGCGACGCAGGCCAGGACGACCAAGGTCAGTGACGTCTGCACCAGGTCGGCGATAGTGCGGCCGGTGAGAACCGCGCCGCGGGCCATGGGCAGGGAACGGAAGCGGTCGATGAGGCCCTTGTGCATGTCGTCGGCTATGCCCGCACCGGCTCCGGCGGTGGCGAAGGTGACGGTCTGCGCGAAGATCCCCGCCATCAGGAAGTTCTTGTAGACGCCCGGGTCGGTGGAGCCGCCGATGCTCATCGAGCCGCCGAAGACGTACGTGAACAGGACGACGAACATCACCGGCTGTATGAGCCCAAAAATAACCATTTCGGGAATCCGACTCATACGAATCAGATTCCGGCGGGCGATGACCACGGAATCGCTCATGGCACTCACTTCACTGGCTCCTTCCGGGCATGGGGCCGCCGGTCTCGGACGCACGGCGAGATGAATCCGACCAGGACGGGCGAAGAGGATCCGGGATCCTGGTCCTGGGCACCTTGATCGGGTTGCGTTTCGCAACGGCCACCACGGCGGCGCGGGCGCTCATGCCGTGACCTCGCTGCCGGCGGACGTCCTGCCGGGTCCCATGCCGGTCTCCTCGTCGCTCTCGTCCTCCTTCAGCTCGGCCACGTGTCCTGTGAGGGAGAGGAAGACGTCGTCGAGGGTGGGGCGGCGCAGCCCCACGTCGTCCATCTCGATGCCGCGGGCGTCCAGCTCCCGGATGACCTCGGCGAGAAGCTTGGCGCCGCCGGTGACGGGCACGGTGAGCGTGCGGGTGTGTTCCTCGACGCCGGCCTCACCCTTGCCGAAGCCGGCGAGTATCTCGGCGGCCGCGGGGATGTGTTCGCGATCGTGCACGACGATCTCCACCCGTTCGCCGCCGGTGCGGGCCTTGAGCTGGTCGGAGGTGCCGCGGGCGATGACCTTGCCGTGGTCGACGACCGCGATGTCGTGGGCCAGGTGGTCGGCCTCTTCGAGGTACTGGGTGGTGAGCAGCAGCGTCGTACCGCCCGAGACGAGGCGCTTGATCACGTCCCAGAGCAGTTGGCGGTTGCTCGGGTCGAGGCCGGTCGTCGGCTCGTCCATGAACATCACGGGCGGCGAGACCACCAGGGCGGCGGCCAGGTCGAGGCGGCGGCGCATACCGCCGGAGTATGTCTTCGCCGTGCGGTCGGCGGCCTCGGCGAGGTCGAACTGTTCGAGGAGTTCCTCTGCACGGGCCTTCGCGGCCCTGGCCTTCATCTGGTACAACTGCCCGACCATCTGGAGGTTCTCCCGGCCGGTGAGGTACTCGTCGACCGCGGCGAACTGGCCGGAGAGGCCGATCGAGCGGCGCACCTTGTCGGGATGCCTGAGTACGTCGAGGCCGGCGACCTCCGCACGGCCGCGGTCGGGACGCAGGAGTGTGGTCAGGCAGCGGACGGCGGTGGTCTTGCCCGCGCCGTTCGGCCCGAGGAGGCCGAGGACCGTTCCCTCCGGGACGTCGAGGTCGACGCCGTCCAGAGCCCTTACATCCCCGAAGGTCTTGACCAGCCCTTCGGCATAGATGGCGCCTGGCATATGAGTCTCCACCTCGTTGAGGATTCTTCGGAAAGCCTAGGTTTGCACTTTTCGCTCCGCCCGACAGGCGGTATGGACAGGCCCACGAGACACACCATAACGCGATGTATCGCGTCCCTCAATGCATTTACCCGAACGAGTGACCGACGGCTGCCGGAGAAGGCTCTGACCTCAGTCGACGATCGTGTACCCGGCCTCGCGGAGGGCGTGGCCGACCTCGGCGCGGTGCGTCGGCCCCTTCGTCTCCAGGTGCAGCTCGACCTCCGCCTCGGTCAGCCCGAGACGCGGATCGGTCCGCACATGGCTGACGTCCAGGACATTGGCGTCGACCGCCGACAGCACCCCCAGCAGCGTGGCGAGCGCCCCCGGCCGGTCCGTCAGACGCACGCTGACGGCCAGGTAGCGGCCCTGCGCTGCCATGCCGTGCCGCAGCACGCGCTGCATCAGCACCGGGTCGACATTGCCCCCGGACAGCACCGCGACGACCGGGCCCTCGAACGCTCCGGGCTCGCTCAGCAGTGCCGCGACCGGGCTCGCCCCGGCCGGTTCGACGACCAGCTTCGCCCGCTCCAGGCACAGCAGCAGCGCGGCCGACAGCTCGCCCTCCGAGACCGTGCGCACCTCGTCCACCAGGTCGCGCACGATCGCGAACGGCACGTCGCCAGGCCGGCCGACCTTGATGCCGTCGGCCATCGTCGCCGGACCGTCGATGCTCACCGGCCGTCCGGCCGCCAGCGAGGGCGGATACGCCGCCGCCCCCGCCGCCTGCACGCCCACGATCCGCACGTCCGGCCGCAGCGCCTTCACCGCGACCGCGATGCCGGCCGCGAGTCCCCCGCCGCCGATCCCGACGACGATCGTGCGCACGTCCGGGCACTGCTCCAGGATCTCCAGCCCGACCACGCCCTGCCCGGCGATCACGTCGGAGTGGTCGAAGGGGTGGATGAACACCGCGCCCGTCCCGGCCGCGTACTCCTGCGCGGCGGCCAGCGTCTCGTCGACCACCTGGCCGTGCAGCCGCACCTCGGCGCCGTACTCCCGAGTGGCGCTGATCTTCGGCAGCGGGGCGCCCTTCGGCATGAACACCGTGGAGCGCACCCCGAGCAGCGACGAGGCCAGCGCCACGCCCTGCGCATGGTTGCCCGCGCTGGCCGCGACGACACCGGCGGCCCGCTCCTCCGGCAACAGCCCCGCGATCCGGACGTAGGCGCCGCGCAGTTTGAACGATCCCGTCCGCTGGAGGTTCTCGCACTTGAGGAGTACCGGAGCGCCGACGAGCTGGGAGAGGTGCCTGCTGCCCTCCATCGCGGTCACCCGCGCCACGCCCGAGAGCATCTTCTGCGCGCCGCGCACGTCGTCGAGGGTGACGGGCCGCAAGGAGTCAGCCGTGCCATAGCTCATGACACCAGCATCGCAGTTCACAGCCGGGAACGGCCGCTGTGACCAAGCTCCGAGACCGGTTTGCGCAGCGTCGGTACGGCCCGGCTTCCGGCCGCGTACTCTGTCCCCCATTCCTGACAGCACCCCTTTCATGAAGTGAGCCCCCGGCCATGCCCACAACACCGGAAATGTCGATGGACATGACGACCGTCGGTGACACCGGCCTTCTCGACGCGCTGCAGCACGAGGTCGCGGTGTTCGCGCGCCGTGCCGAACAGACCCGCCTCGGCGGCGTCGGGCAAGTGCGCAACTCCATGGACCGCGCCGCGTACCTGCTGCTCAACCGCCTCGACAAAGAGGGCCCGATGGGCGTCAAGGCACTCGCCGCGAGCATGGGCATCGACTCCTCGACCGTCACCCGGCAGGTGGCTCCGCTCGTCGACACGGGCCTGGTCAAGCGGACCTCGCACCCCGAGGACGGGCGGGCCGTGGTGCTCCAGCTGTCCCCGCGCGGGCAGGCGCGGCTGGAGGAAGTGCGCTCCTCGCGGCGGCAGTTGATGGCCGAGCTGACCGAGGACTGGGCTCCCGAGGAGCGCGAGGCGTTCTGCTCCCTCCTCACCCGCTTCAACACCGCGCTGTCCACACGGATGGCGGCCCAGGGCCTGCCGGGCACCGAGGCGTCGCCCGCCTCCTGAACATATGGGCCCGCGCGCGGGGCGTTCCACGGCGGCACGGGGGTGCCCGTGGCACGGTGGGAGCGCCATGGGACGGGTGTGGCACGGCCGCCGGGTTCCACCGCCGGTCGGGGTGGAGCGGGCGGGCGTTCCTCCGCCGGGTCGCGGTCGGGCGTTTTCGCCGCGAGGGTGCGCGACCCTTGACCGAAAGCCTTCCGCTGGCCTCATATGAGACCGGTAGCCGGGATCCGTTTCCAGGGGGTCGCCGTCAGGCGGGAGGCTCGGTGTGCGAGAGACGCGTGCGGTCCGGGAAGCCCGCCGCGCCCGGGAGTTCGAGGCGTTCGTGGCCGGGGCGGGCGGACGACTGCTGCAGTCGGCCACTCTGCTGACGGCGGAGGCGCCCGAGGACAACCCGCGCGCACGGCGCCTGCTCACGCACGCCCTCGCGCACACGTACGCGTGCTGGGACCGGCTGCGCGGTGAGGACCCGTACAACCATGCCCGCGAGTCCCTGGCCGTCCGCTTCGCGCGCGGCACTTGGCGCCGGTGGCACCGGCACGGCGGCCCGCTTCTCGCCGGACCTCTGGCGCCGCTCTCCCCGCAGCAGCGGCTCGTCGTGGTCCTCAGGCTCCACGAGGGGGTTGCCGAGGAGCAGGTGGGGGCGCTGCTCGGGCTGCCCGCGAACCGTGTCCAGACAGTCTGCGAGCGGGCGACGGCAGCGCTGCTGCATCCGCCGCGCGGGCCGGCTCCCGCGCGCGTGACGGTGAAGGCGGCGGCCTCGTGAACCGGATGGAGCGGGAGGCCACCGTCCGGCAGATGATGGAGCGGTCGGTGCCGCACGTACCGGCGGAGATGCACGCGCAGGTCGTGCTCCGGGGCGGCCGTATCCTGCGACGCCGGACGATCGCCCTGCGGCTGTGGTGGCTGCTGGTGTTCGCGGCGACCGTCGCCTTCGTCGTCTGGGCGGTCACGGCCCGGCCGTGGGTGGAGCCGCCGTCGGAGACGACCCCACCGCTGACCGGCTGGTGAGCCCCGGCGGGCCCGCGGGCCCGCTCGTGATCATTACGCCTGGCGGCTCTGGCCGAGGGCCTGCTGAAGGTCCTCCAGCAGGTCGTCGACGTTCTCGATGCCCACGGAGAGCCGGACCAGGTCGCCGGGCACCTCCAGGGCGGAGCCCGCCACCGACGCGTGCGTCATCCGGCCGGGGTGCTCGATGAGGGACTCGACACCGCCCAGGGACTCGCCGAGCGTGAACACCTTGGCGCGGTTGCAGACCTCGACGGCCGCCTCCTCGCCGCCGGTGACCCGGAAGGAGACCATGCCGCCGAACGCCCGCATCTGCTTGGCGGCGACCTCGTGACCGGGGTGCTCGGGAAGGCCCGGGTACAGCACGTGCGTCACGCGCGCGTGGCGGCTCAGCATGTCGGCGACCTTCGTGGCGTTCTCGCTGTGCCGGTCCATGCGCACCGACAGGGTCTTCGTGCCGCGCAGCACCAGCCAGGAGTCGAAGGGCCCGGCGACCGCGCCCATCGCGTTCTGGTGGAACGCGAGCTCCTCGCCGAGATCCTCGTCGGCGGTGACCAGTGCGCCGCCGACCACGTCGGAGTGCCCGCCCATGTACTTGGTCAGCGAGTGCACCACGACGTCCGCGCCGAGCGAGAGGGGCTGCTGCAGGTACGGCGTGGCGAACGTGTTGTCGACGACGAGCTTCGCACCCGCGTCCCGGGCCACCTGGGCGACGGCGGCGATGTCGGTGATGCCGAGCAGCGGGTTGGAGGGGGTCTCCACCCACACGGCCTTGGTCTTCGGGGTGATCGCGGCGCGTACCGCGGAGGGGTTGCCGGTGTCTGCGACCGACCACTCCACGCCCCAGCGGGCGACGACCTTGGCGAACAGGCGGAACGTGCCGCCGTAGGCGTCGTTGGGGATGACCACGTGGTCGCCGGGGCTGAGCAGCGTACGCAACAGGCAGTCCTCGGCCGCCAGTCCGGAAGCGAACGCGAGGCCTCGGCGACCCCCCTCGAGGGCCGCGAGGTTCTCCTCCAGGGCGGTGCGGGTCGGGTTGGCGCTGCGGCTGTACTCGTAGCCGCCGCGCAGGCCGCCGACGCCGTCCTGCTTGTAGGTGGAGACCTGGTAGATCGGCGGGACGACCGCGCCGGTGAGGGGATCGGCGGTGTTGCCCGCGTGGATCGCGAGGGTCTCGAAGTGCTGACTGATAGGCCTGTCGCTCATGGACACCGAGCGTAGTGCGCCCGCGCCGCTGCTGCGGGACACCTGCCCCCGGCCGGCCGCCGCCCCGGGCCCGACCAGCCGTCGCGGGGCTTCGTCCACAGGTCGGCGGGGTCTCGCGGAAGGTTTTCCACAGGCTGCGGGGACGGGTTGGCCAATTGTCGGCGGCGTCTGGTTCGCTTGAGACATGGAGATTCTCTGGGTCCTGATGGCGCTGGTCATGTTCGGCTTCGTGGCGCTGCCGTTCCTGCGCCGCAGGCGCGGCATGATCGAGCAGGTCCCGGCGGGCCACCCGGACGCGGCGGACCCGGCGAACTACGGCTTCGTGCGCACGGAGGAGCTGGACATCCGCATGCCCGGCCCCGACCAGGACCTGCTGGACGTCCTGGATGTGGTGCAGCGCACCCAGGACTACCGTGCCGCCCAGCAACTGCTGGCCGGTACCGAGATCGCGGGCGAGCTGCGCTGGCAGCGCGTGCAGGCCTTCGCGGGCGCGGCCGCGCTGGAGCTCCAGCAGCGGCCGGGCGGCGTCAGCGAAACGCCCGGCGGGCAGTGGCTGCGGGTGTGGCGGGCGGAGGCGCCCAAGGACGCGGGCGGCGCGGCGGTGCACGCCGAGTTCCTGGTCCAGCAGGCGTGGCGGACGTCGACGCCGGGCACCGACGACTTCCGGATCATCATGGAGGAGGCGAAGGACGCCTGCGGCCAGGCCGCGCTGCTCTCCCCCGGCGACCCGGTGCCGTACATCGTCGAGCTGTCGGTGGCCCGCGGGCTGAACTACTCGCAGCCGGAGTTCGAGCAGCTCTGGCTGAAGATCCTGGACCGCGCCCCGGCGCACATGGGGGCGCATCTGGCGGCCCTGCACTACTGGTGCGAGAAGTGGCACGGCTCGCGTGAGCTGGCGGCCTCGTTCGCGGAGGCGGCCGCGGCCCGGGCCCCGCAGGGCTCGCTGCTCGCCGCGATGCCGCTGTTCGCCGTCTTCGAGCACCTCCCCGAGGTCAACCTGGTCAGCGGCTTCTACCAGAGCGAGGTCGTGAGCAAGGCGATCCACGGCGCCCTCTTCGCGGTACACGCGGCCCGTCCCGATGACGCGATGCTGGCGCACGTCCGCCATCTGCTCGTCTTCTTCCTGGTGCGGGGCGAGCGCTGGGCGGAGGCCATGAGCCAGCTGATACACGTGGACGGTCATGTCGGCGCCCTGCCCTGGACCCTCTCCCCGGACCCGGCCGGCGAGTTCGCGGTGTACCGCGCACTGGCGGTGGCCGGCTACGAGGCGAACGGCGGCAGCCCGGCGACCCTCCTGCACTGACCCGCGCTCCCCCGCGAATGGCCCCGAGGAGCCCCTGGTCAGGGCGGATCTTGCTTCGCGGTGCGTGAGTCGGTCATACTCCGCCCTCACACCGTGTTGGTCATGTGCACGCCCCGTGGAGGGCGGGCCGGCCGTCTGATCTGTCCTGTGGGGGGACCTCCGTCCGATGGGCGCGACCCTGCGCGCACTGCGCGCTCTGATGTTGCTCGCCGGTTTCTACCTGCTCGGCGTCGTCCTGCTGGCGCTGCTCGTGTGCGCCGACTTTCTCCTCTTCCGGTACGCCCCGAGCGCCCTCGCGGCGAAACTGGCCCTGGTCAGTGTGCTGCTGGCGATCCCGCTCGTCCGCGGCCTGTTCATGCTGCGCGCACCGGAGGACGAGGAACCGGCGGGACTGCCCGTCACGGAGGCGGACGAACCGCGGCTGTGGCACACAGTGCGGGAACTGGCCGCCGAGGTCGGCACCCGTGTTCCCTCCCGCATCGCGCTGACCGCCGACGTCAACGCCGCGGTCGGCGAACGGGCCCGCCTCCTCGGCCTGCTCCCCGGCCCGCGCAGCCTCCACCTCGGCGTACCACTGCTGCAGGGCCTCAACGAGGCGCAGCTGCGGGCCGTCCTCGCCCACGAGCTGGGCCACTACTCGCACGCCGACACCCGGCTCACCCCGCTCACCGTGCGCGGCCGCGCCCAGATCCTGCGCACCATCGGGCACTTCGAGGAGCGGGCCGACCGGACGGCCGCCCGCGAGCGGGCCCGGCAGGAGGAGAAGAACGCCAAGGCCACCGCGAAGGGCAAGAAGACCCGCGAGGTGGACACCGGGCACGCGGGCATCACGTACCGCGTGATGGCGGCGATCTACATCGCCTACGCCAAGCTGTACTTCCGCGCCACGCTCGCCGGCTCCCGCCGTCAGGAGTACGCCGCCGACGCCGCGGCCGCCCGCATCGCCGGCCGGGACGCCACCGCCTCCGCGCTGCGCGAGATCCCGGTGCTGGACGCCGCGTTCGGCTTCTACATGGACAGCTACGCCACGCTGGGCTCGGACTCCGGGCTGCTGCCGCCCCGCGGGGAGGTGTTCGGCGGTTTCGGCCGGATGCTGGACGCCCGCCGGCTCGAACTGGCCGGGCTGCACGCGAAACTGCCCACGCAACCCTCGTCGCCGTACGACTCCCATCCGCCGATCGCCGACCGGGTCCGCCGTATCGAGACACTGCCCGCCGACGATCGCACGGACCGGGCCAAGGGCACGGCGCTCGCCCTCCTGGCCGACCCGGAGCGGACCCTGACGGCGCTGGAGGACGCGGTCCTCACCGAGGAGGTACGGCGGCTGCGGCGCGTGGACGACTGGCCGGAGCTCCTCGACGGCGCCATGACCAAGGGACTCGCCTCCCTGAGCACCCCGCTGCACCGGGCACTCGCCTTCTACACGAAGGACACGCCGACCCTGCCCGCGCTGCTGAAGATCATCGACGACGGCCAGCTGTGGCAGCTGGCCCGGCGGCTGCCGCTGTCCGAGGAGGCGGCCGGGGCGCGGGGCCGCGCGTTCCGCGAGTTCGTACGCCCTGTGCTGCACGACTCGCTGTGCAGCATGGTGCTGGCCGAACTCACCGCCCGCTCCCTGGTGCGCTGGGAGTTCTCCTGGGAGCGGCCGGCCGCCCCGCATCTGCTGCCCGCGCCCGACGGCACGACGACCGATCTGGACGCCGCGGTCGAGGCGGCCGTCGCCGACACGCCCGACACCGGCATGTTGCGCACCCTGCTCACCCACCACGACTGAACCACCGAGGTCTGCTGTGATCATCCTCTGGGTCGTCCTGGCCCTCGTCGGACTGCCCCTGCTGGCCCTCGGCCTGTACTTCCTGAAGGCGATCGTGCAGGGAGCCCTGGAGGGCTGGCGCGGCGCCGACACGGAGTCGCCCGGATCGGCATCCGGGACGTCGGAGTACGTCCTGCCCGCAGCGGCGGCCGCGCTGGGGCTGCTCCCGCCCGAACGGCAGGACACGAAGACCGCGGCGCCGGTCCCGGCCGACCTGGCTGCAGCCGTCGAGGCGGCCCGGTCGGGCGACTGGCGGCCGGCCGCCGACCTCTTCGACCGGACGGCCGGGAAACGGGACTGGGAGCTGCGCTCGTTCCACGCCGAACGGCTGGCGTTGACCGCCGCGGAGGACGACGCATGGCTGCTGGCCTGGGAGAACGCCCACCCCGACGACCCGGGCGCCGCGCTGCTGCGGGCGCGCAGCACGGTGCGGCTGGCCTGGAACATCCGGGGCGGACAGCGGGCCAGGCACACCACCGGTGAGCAGTTCGAGGGCTTCCGCCGCGTCCTCGCCCGCTCCCCCGAGGAGAACGCCCGCGCCGCCGCGCTGGCGCCCGAGGGGGACCCGACGCCGTACGTCGCGGAGATCTGGACCGCCCTCGGCCTCGGCCATCCGCACGCCGAGATGGACCGCCTGTGGAAGAAGATCACCGAGCGCGCTCCGCACCACTACGAGGCGCACTTCTCGGCCCTCCAGTACTGGTGCCAGAAGTGGCGCGGCTCCGAGATCCTCGCCCGCGAGTTCGCGGTCCGCGCCGCCGAACGGGCGCCCCTGGGCAGCCTGATGACCGTGTTCCCGCTCATCGCGCACTTCGAGCACGACGAGTCGGAGTCCGTGGAGGCCGACCGCACGCCGGAGATACGTGCCCTGGTCGACGCGCTGCTCCTGGACGTGGCCGCCGCCGACCCGGCCCACCCCCGGCTGGCGGAGGCCCGCCACCTCCTGGCGTACTACCTGTTCCTGCAGGACCGCGACCAGGCCGCCGTCGAACAGTTCCGCCTGGTCGACGGCTACGTGGGCGCCCTGCCCTGGCGCTATCGCGGGCGTCCGGCGCACGAGTTCTGCCGCGTACGCGACCTGAGCCTGAAGCACGCCGCCGAGTAGTGCCCGAGGGGCCGGAATTCGGGGCGGACCGGAGACGTTGTGCCCGTGCCGCCCCGAACGACGAAGGAGCCCACGTCATGCTGTTCGGCCGTACGCCCTTCCTGCCCACCGCCGAGCAGGCGCTGCAGGGCCGCCCGGAGCCGGTGTTCACGGTCCCCGACCGCCACACCGTCCTCGGCACCCCATTGCTCGGCCCCTACCCGGAGGGCTACGAGATCGCCGACTTCGGCCTGGGCTGCTTCTGGGGCGCCGAGCGCAGGTTCTGGCAGCTCCCGGTGGGCGTGTGGACGACCCTGGTCGGCTACCAGGGCGGCCACACCGAGAACCCCACGTACGAGGAGGTCTGCTCGGGCCTGACCGGCCACACCGAGGTCGTCCGGGTGGTCTACGACCCCGCGCTGATCTCGTACGAGCACCTCCTGAAGACCTTCTGGGAGTCCCACGACCCGACCCAGGGCTTCCGCCAGGGCAACGACGTGGGCACCCAGTACCGCTCCGCCGTCCACACCCACACCCCGGCCCAGTCCACGACGGCCGAAGCCTCCCGAGCCGCCTACCAGAAGGTCCTGACGGACGCCGGCCACGGCACGATCACCACGGAGATCCTCCCGGCGGAGCACCGCCCGTTCTACCCGGCGGAGAGCTACCACCAGCAGTACCTCTCGGACGCCAAGAACCCGAACGGGTACTGCGGCACCGGCGGCACGGGGGTCGAACTGAGCACCCCGTCCGAGACGAACCGGCAGGCGTCCTGCCCGACCGGCGTCGCCCCTGCTCCGCAGGAGTAGCCGGCCCGGAGCTCAAAGCCCGGCAACCGGCCGTGACGCCGACCATCACGCATGGCATCACGGCCGATTCCGGTGCGGTCTGGGCGATCGGGATTGCAGGTCGTCAGCCGTCCTGGGGCGCACTTTCAGTCAAGCCAATCCCTCGGGGCATGATTCGCCGAACTTCTCGCCACGATTACGACATGGCGACTTCGGGGGCAAGGAGCGGTCGACTCGGTGGTTTGGGACAGTGGTGGGGCGTCGTCGCCGCCGCTCTTCTGATCGCCGCATGGATCAACAGGGCCGCAGGACCTGTGGTCGTCGCGACCCTGTCGGGGCTGGTTCTGATCTGGTGCTTCTTCCAAGCACCCGTGACCTGCGGAGCCTCGGTCAGGGGAAGGGAGGACGGCTGCCGAAACAACGCAACCGGCCTCCTCATGGGCTGCCACATCCGCCAGCATCGCTGGCAGAAGCTGAAGATGCTGATCCTCCGGCGCCAAGTACGCGAGTTCTGCGCCGGCCTCTTCTCAGACGGAAAGGCCGCTCTCGTCACACTGGCCGCAATCGGCAGTCTCCTCTCCGGACTCGTGGCTTTCATCCCCGGCATGGCTCTCGGCTGACCTCCTCGCGGGGACTCCTGGCAGCACAGGCTCGCGGGGACGGAGGTCAGGCCGAGTGACCTGTTCGGGACGAACCGGGGGCATCCTGCCCGACGGGTATCGCTCCGGCGCCGGAGGCCACGGACAAGCAGGCCACCAGCGCGACCAACTTCGGGACGACGTGACCATCCAGCTCTTCGACTGGCGTCCGCTGCACCCATGACGCGGTACTGCGCCGAGCCCGGCTGTGCTCGGGCGTCGTCTTCAGCCGGGCGGACCACTGCCCTCCGGCGGCCTCGTGAGCCGGACCTTCATGTGCCCGCACGGCGTGTGATTTCGCGCGGGCACATGCCCGCCCTCACATCCTGGCCATACCGCCACCGGTGAGGCCCGGAGCCAGCTCCGGGAACCAGAAGACGGCGACGGCCAGGACGATCGAGGAGATCCCCACGACACGGGCCACCAGACGGCCGGCCGGAGCCAGCTTCTCAATGGTGATCACGGCGGTCAGGACCACCATGGCCCACAGGTTCATCACGCCGAACGCCGCGAGCAGCACCATCAGCGACCAACAGCAGCCCAGGCAGAAGGCCCCGTGGTGGGCTCCCACACGCAGATCGCGCGAGGGCCCCGAGTACGAGGCGTAGCGCAGCATCAGCCCGATCGGCGAGCGGCACCTCGCCAGGCAGCGGTCCTTGAGGGGCGTGAGCTGGTAGACACCGCTGATCGCGAAAACGGCCGCGGCAACTGCCGTCCCCGTCGCGGCGGGGAGGCTCGCCGCGCGGCCCAGGCCGACGGCCAGCCCGTACGCCAGCAGCCCGGCCGCGGCCCAGACGAGCAGGTAGGCGACTGTGAAAACGACCATGCGCGGCGTCCGGTGCACGGTGATGGTGCGTGCGTACAGCGCGGCGACGGGCGCCGTGGCGGGCAGCATCATCGCAGCCATCATCAGCGTCCACACGGCCAGGAAAGCGGGCAGGCCCAAGCCCATGGTGCCCGGCATCGCCTGCGTGCCGTCCCAGCGTGTCACCACCCAGACCCAGGCGGCGGCCGCCGCGACCAACTGCAGTCCGGCGGGGCCCGCCCTGCGACGGACGGTGACCAGCCGACCGGTCACGCGGACCACGTGAAGGGCGCGGAGTGTCCGTTGCCGCCGGAGAAGTCCCAGGATCGGCCGTACACGCCGCCGCCCGTCGCCCGGGTGGACCGCGCAATGGTCAGCGTGCTGTTCGCCGGGTGGAACATACCGGTCAGGCCCATGACCGGTCCTTCCTCGCCGTACTGAGGGGCGACCTGGTCCTCGATCTCGATGTCGATGGCGTCGCCCACCCGCGCGGCGTGGCGGCGGCCGTCATCGCGGTAGTCGATGGGAGCGCGCTCCATGCCGAGGACCTCGCCGATGAGCGGGGTGAGCGCCGCCATCGGCCCGCCGGCGTGGCCGGAGAAGACCTTGCCCAGCGCCTCCGCCTGGCCGTCGTCGGCCGAAGCGTCGAGGTACAGCGCCACCTGCCAGCCGCCGTCGGCCATCACCCGGGGCGCATCGATGAAGACGGCGACGCTGCGGTCGGAGACGTCCACGCCGTCCACGCTCCCGCTGTCCACATGGAACGCCAAGGTCACCTGGCAGCGCTCGTGGTCGGCCGGCGCGGTGAGGCCCGAGGTGGTGCAGGGGCATACCACGTCGCAGTTGCAGCTCTCCAGATATGTGCCGTTCAGATTCCAGGACATGGCTCTACCTCCTCTTCAGAGGGTCCGTTCCGTCCCGGTTCCGCTCTTCTCCAGGCTATTCCCGGCGACGCCCCTCCCGCAGATCCGCAGCCGGGCCAGATCAATGGAGACGGGGCATCCGGACGGTCGCCGTTCCCGGCGTCGCCCTCGCCGTATGCGCCGATCACAAAAGGGCTGTGAGCAAGGCTTGCATGGATCATCAAGCCGCTTTCCTGGACCTCATCCGTGCTGCCGGTGTTCGGATTGCTGGTCAGGGCCGCAGGTGGGCGAGCAGTTCGTCATCGGCGGGGTATCGCTGTTCCTGGGGAAGCAGTCGTGTCGCGGAGTCCGGATCGCCGCGATTGACGAGTGTGCGTATTTCTCGGGCGAGTGGAGTCACGTCGCTGATGGACACGGTCCACTCGTCCGCGTAGCGCGACGACGCCTCGCCCGAGAGTCCGAGTTGCAGCGAGCGGTGCGGCAGGGGACGCAGGTTCAGGTCGCGTTCGGGGTCCCACTGGACACGGGACGGTGCGCGCTTGAGTTCACGCTGCCAGGTGCCGCGATCGGGATGCAGGCCGCGAACGTAGCTCGACAGGCAGGCGTGGCGCAGCGCCCAGTCGAAGCCGACGCGAGTGATCTCGACGGCAAGAACGGTCTCCTGCCCAGTACTGGTGCCCCAGTTGGAGCGGTACATCATCCACAGGAAGCTGGGTTTGATCCACGTCATGCGATTCCGCAGCCACGTGGAGGGAAAGCGGCCGTCGCGGACGGCGGGCACTCCGATTTCAGGGGCGTAGGCCTGGTAGACGGTGATCGTGGATGCCGTGTGGAGCGCGCGGATCCCGCGGTGCGGTTCTTCCATGGCGTACAGCGTGGGGTCGGCCAGCTCGGGTGGCCACCGATTTTCGACTGCTGCTCGCTACGACGGCCGCAGCACCGTGCGAGTTGCGGGCGGCGCCCCTACCGCGGAAAGAGCTTCCGACGGCCAGGAATCGGAGACGAGTTGTTGATGCAGTGTCGACGGCAGCGATTTCGTGCACCAGGTCAGCCGGCCGATGAAGTGATCAGGCGTGGTCGCGCGATCCATCGAAGCAAGCTCCGCGAAGTCGGTCTCGTCGTACAGCGGCCAGAGGTCCATGGCGGCCACCCACGGCTCACCGTCGTAGCAGTCGGTGCCGACGCCGTACTCACGATGCGGCACCGTAACAGCGCAGGCCTGGACAGGCACGCGCCCTTATCGGCCGATCGGCAACGGAGACGGGCCGTATCCCCGTAGACGCGCAGGATGCAGTCACCGTGTGCTGGTCACCCTGGGACCCTGACTGCAGCTCCATCGAGTTCACATTGTGGAGCCTGTTGCGTATCAAGCAATAGCCGGGCCATGATTGCCGCGCTTGACGCGGTACTCGAACCTCATTGCCGCCCCGCCGTGCTCCGAGGGGGCGGAGCAATCACGGGGCGTTCCACTCTCCTCAAGGGAGGTCAGATGGCACGACGCAGGGGAAGACGGCTCAGTCTGTCGGCGGTGATGAGCGCGCTCGCAGCGCTGCTGATCGCGAGCGCCGTCGGGCTGTGGCCGCGCCAGGAGGCGACGGCGGCGGGCACGGACGGGAAGGCCGTGGCGGCCCAGCTGCAGCACTGGCCCGCTCCGGTCGCCGAAAAGCTCGGCCAGGTCATCGAAGAGCACGCCAACCAGGGTGCGTACGCGGTCTTCGACGCCGACAACACAACCTACCGGTACGACCTCGAGGAGTCGCTGCTCCCCTACTTGGAGATGAAGGGGAAGCTCAAGCGCTCGACGATGGACCGGTCCCTGAGGCTCATCCCCTTCAAGGACACGAAGAACCATCAGGAGAGTCTCTACAGCTACTACAACCGGCTCTGCGAGATCGACGACCAGGTCTGCTACCCCTGGGTCGCCCAGATCTTCTCCGGATTCACGTTGAAGCAGCTCAAGGGGTACGTCGACGACCTGCTCGCATACGGCAAGCCCATCCCGGCCGAGTACTACGTCGGTGACCAGCTGACGAAGACCCAGGTGCAGCCGCCGCAGTTCTACCGGGGCATGCAGGAGCTGTACCAGACCCTGCGGGACAACGGCATCGAGGTCTACGTCGTCAGCGCCGCCAGTGAGGAGTTGGTCCGGGACGTGCTGTCCGACCCCAAGCACGGCTACGGCGCCAAGCCGCAGAACGTCATCGGCGTCTCCATGCTGCTCAAGGACCCGGTCACCGGGAATCTCACCACCGCCCGCAAGGAGATCGCCGAGGGCCGCTACGACCCGCGCGAGCTCGCGAACGACAAGTTGACCCCGACCCTGTGGGCCCCGCTGACCTGGTTCCAGGGCAAGCCCGCCGCCATCGACACGTACATCGACCAGTGGCGCAAGCCGATTCTGGTCGCGGGCGACACCCCGGTCAGTGACGGCCCCATGCTCTTCCAGTCCACCGACGTGGAACACGGCGGGACCCGGATCTGGGTCAACCGCAAGGACAAGTACCTTACGCAGATCCAGGACATGCAGAAGGCGAACGCGGCCCGGCAGGAGGAGCTCGGCCAGCCGGTGACAGCCGACAAGAACTGGCTCGTGGTCAAGCCGGATGAGATCCGCTGACGTACAGCCGCAGCACGCGGATCTGGTCGGTGCGACGGCCGCGCTCGGCGCACCGACCAGGTTCACGGTCCCAGGACCGCATGGAAGCAGTGACCGACAAGAGGCCCAGGGGCAGGCGAATATGCGGGCACGGCTCCTCGCGGCCCCCGTGGTGCCGCTCCCGAACCGCGTTGCCTTCGTGCCCGTCGGCGGGCTCCTCAGGATCGGCCTCGCATCGCATCCCGAGGACGACCGGGATCTGGTGATGGTCGTCTCACGCGACGGTCACGGGCTTTTCGACGCCGTCACCGGGGAGAAGATCGCGAGGGATCGCGACCTCGACCCCGAGGACGGCGGAGGAGCCTGCTGCGCTCGGCACTCACCACCCCCGCAGGAGATAATGAGGGTTCACCGCGGTAGGTGAGGTGATGGCGGTGCCCCCATGGCATCTGCGCGACTATCACGACGACGATCTCGACCAGGCCATCGAGATCTGGGACCAGAGCTGTGAGGCCGGCGAGGACCGGGTGTTTCCGGTCTCCGAGGTGATGGCGGCGGCCAAGGCCGGTCAGACGGCGGTGGTCGCGGTGGTCGGCGACGAACTGGTGGGCATGGCCGTGGCGCAGGCCTATGGCAAGCGGGGGTGGATCCTCCTGGTCGCACTCGCCTCCCGCTGGCGCGAG
Organism: Streptomyces sp. NPDC002588; assembly: GCF_040295925.1. Taxonomy (NCBI): domain Bacteria; kingdom Bacillati; phylum Actinomycetota; class Actinomycetes; order Kitasatosporales; family Streptomycetaceae; genus Streptomyces; species Streptomyces sp. NPDC002588. The sequence goes on along the minus strand of NZ_JBEOWF010000008.1, from coordinate 178,161 downwards.
CGCGGGATCGGCAGTGCTCTCCTCGCCGAGCTCGAACGGCGCCTGCGGGCCATGGGCGTGCGCCACATCAGCGCGCTGCTGCCCGCCCACGCCGCCGGCACGAAGGCTCTGGAGAACTCCGGCTACCGGTCCCGCGACGGCCTGACCTACTACGAGAAGCTGGAACCGCCCGGAGCCCCCAACGCCGACGTTCTCGCGTCATTGGGCGGCCGGATGCTGCTCGGGGGACTGTGGGACGCCATGGCCGGCATGGAGCGGGAGAAACAGGTCGTCGAGCGCCGGGTCGTGCTCCCGCTGACGGAGCCTGCGCTGGCCGACCGTTACGGGGTCGTCCCTCCGAAGGCAATCATCCTGTTCGGCCCTCCCGGCACCGGGAAGACCAGCTTCGCCAAGGCGGTCGCCTCCCGGCTCGGCTGGCCGTTCGTGGAGCTCTTCCCCTCCCGGCTCGCGGCCGACACGAGCGAGGGTCTGGCCACGGCGCTGCGGGAGGCCTTCGCGGATCTGGCGGAGCTCGACTCGGTGCTGCTCTTCATCGACGAGGTCGAAGAGATCGCCGGCGTGCGGTCCGGGAAAGCAGTCGATCCGGGACATGGGGTGACCAACGAGTTGCTCAAACTGATCCCTGTCTTCCGCGAACACGACGCACGGCTGCTGGCATGTGCCACCAACTCCGTGCGCTCTCTCGACCCGGCTTTCCTGAGGCCGGGCCGGTTCGACTACGTCATTCCCATCGGCCCACCCGACCCGACCGCCCGCGCGGCGATCTGGGACCGCTATCTCAGGGCCGCCGGCGACTCGGTGGACCTCATGCAACTGGTCGCGGCCAGCGAGTTGTTCACCCCGGCCGACATCGAATTCGCAGCCCGCAAGGGCGCGCAGGCGGCGTTCGAGCGCGAGGTCGCACAGCGAAAGGGCCGGCCGGCCACCACCGATGACTTCATGACCGCCATCGCCGACACCCGGCCGACGCTCACCGCACAGGCGATCAAGGAGTTCACCGAGGACATCGAGAAGTACAGTCGCCTCTGAGACCGGTACCGGCAGCTCAGCCCGGGTCTCCGGTCCGCACAAGGCGGCGGCCGTTGCCTCCGGGCGAGCCCCAGCTGAAGAGACCGGCAGGGAAGGGGGCTGGGATGCAGATCCCGCTCCGGATCCCGCTGCACCCGCGCCGACGCCCATCGCAACTGCCGCTTCCAGTCGGCCTGGTCACCGTAACTCGGGCTCGTCGCCGCGTTGTTGCCGCGGGAGCTGCCGTATCCGGTGGCTGAGGACGTGCTCGCCCGTCCGCGGCGGTGGGCCGCATGACCGGCCGTTGTCGTTTCGTGACGCTCCGGGCCAGGTCCGGTCACATGGCGAAACCAGCCTGAACCGCAACGGCCTCCCATGTCACGCCTGTTGGAGGGGCATGGGCGCCGTGCACAGGTACTCGATCATGGGAGCAGGAATGCGACGACTCGGAACCACACTGGCGGCACTCATGCTGGCGGGAGCCGGGATCGCGGGAGCGGCGGTGACGGCGCAGGCCGACACCGGCGAGTCGGCGGTGTGTGAGACCGGGTGGGGGAGCCTCGAGAAGCACGTGTGGACGGGTGGCGAGGACGGTGGGAGCTACAAGCCCCCGCTGGTGAACATCACGACCGGTGAGTACGAGTGCTTCGACCGCATGGTCCTCGACTTCAACGGGACGGCGTCCGGTCCGATCGACTACCAGGTCAAGTACGTCGACAAGCTGACCACGCCCGCCACGGGGGAGATCCCCGTCGAGGGCGGGGCGATTCTCCAGATCGCCGTGGGCCCGAACTACGACCCGTCGACCGGGTCGCAGTCCTACCCGGGGCAGCACGGGCAGCCGCTGCCCGGAGTGGACATCACGGGCTACAAGACGTTCAAGGACACTCGCTACGCCGCCGCCCTCGAAAACGAGGTGCGGATCGGGGTCGGCGTGCGTGCGCGGCTGCCGTTCCGGGTGACGCAGCTGGGTGATCACCTCGTCGTCGACGTCGCACACTCCTGGAACGCCACTTCCTGAGCCGACCGCGCCGCACCGCACGGTGTGATGGACAGGCGCCCAGGGTGTGCGGTGCGTGCCCTGGGCGCCGCTGTGGTCGCGGCGCCGGGGAAGGGCAGGAGAACGTCCTGGCGGTCCCTCCCCGCAGGCCGATCACGCGTCTCCGGCCCGATCCGCCCGCGGGCCCTGGCTCACTTTCCTCACCGAGCTCGCCATGGAGGTGAGGGCCTCGGTCCGCGGCATCGACAGCAGGGCGTCGAAGACCTTCCGGTAGTGCGCGCTGGGGATGTGTGTGGGACCGCTTCCCAAGTGGTCCAGTGCTGAGCGGGCCACGTCGTCCGGTGACATCAGATCCTGCAGGGTGGCGGGGTCGATGCCCTGAAGGCGTGGCGCCTCGGTGTCCGTTGCTCCCGGGCAGAGTGTCAGCACATCCACTCCGCGTGGCCCCAGTTCCGCCCACAGGGCCTCGCCCAGTGCGTTCACATAGGCCTTGGTGGCCGAGTAGCCGGCTGAGTAGGGGCATCCCATGAGCCCCTCGACGGAACTGGTGAAGATCACGCCGCCGTGTCCCCGCTGCGCCAGCCGCGGTGCGAGGCCGTGCGCAAGCTGCGTCGGCGCGTGGCAGTTGACGGCAAGCATCGACGAGAGGACCGCGGCGTCCTCCTCCCCGAACGCTCCCTTCACGCCGAATCCGGCGTTGCTCACCAGCAGTCCGACCTCCAGCCGTGCCACCGCGTCAAGTATCTCTTTGCCCGCTGCCGGGTCGGCGAGGTCGACCGGCAGTACCGTGGGGCTGACACCATGGGTGTCCCGCAGTGTGCGGGCGAGCTCTTCGAGCCGGTCGCGGCGACGAGCGACAAGCACCACGTCGAGTCCGCGGGCGGCCAGTTGGCCGGCGAAGGCGCGGCCTATTCCTGAAGAGGCTCCGGTGACCAGCGCCACCGGGCCGTAACGCTTCACGAAATCGTCCATGTCACAGACTCCGTTTCCCTGCCCGTGCTGACGGCGCTCGGCTCGTGGTCGAGCCTGTGGGCGGTATCGGATCTCACGTTATCCGGGTGACCACCGTCGACGGACAGAACTCGCCCTGGAAGCAAGGCGGTTGGCAACTCCCGAGGGGCGGGCGGTGCGCGTTCGAGCACGGTTCGGCGGCCGACCGCGGCCGCGCACACCGCCCTCGGCGGCTCTCCGGTTGGCCGCCGCTCCGGGCGGTACGGCCGGGTGATCACGTAGCGTGACTTCGCGGCCGGCGGACGTCGGACCATCACCCACAGGCGGGGTCCTCGAAGGAGCGCGGCTCAGCCGTCACATGCGCAGCCTCCCGGGTGACGCCGGGACGGCCCGGTCGCGGGCTTTCGTTCTGCGTGCGAGCCTGAGTGAGTGATCAGGAAAGCACCAGGTCGCCTGCCCGTTCGGAGTTGTGCCGCATGATTCCGGTCTCCGTGTCACCTGTGCGTATCGAAGCGTCTCTCGATCCCCGGTTGTCCCGATGGATGTGGCTGGTGAAATGGCTTCTCGCCATCCCGCACTACATCGTGCTGTTCTTCCTGGGGATCGCGTTCTTCTTCGTGACCGTCGTCGCGTTCTTCGCCATCCTGTTCACCGGCCGGTATCCCCGGTCCCTCTTCGAATTCAACGTGGGCGTGCTGCGCTGGAACTGGCGTGTCAGTTTCTACGCCCACACCGCGCTCGGCACCGACCGGTACCCGCCGTTCACCCTCGCGGAGGTTCCCGACTACCCGGCGCATTTCGACGTCAGCTATCCCGAGCACCTCTCACGGGGCCTGGTGCTCGTGAAGTGGTGGCTGCTGGCGATCCCGCAGTACATCGTCGTCGGGTTCTTCGTCGGCGACTGGGGCTGGGGGGAACAGGAGAGCTGGTACCACGGGGGGCTGGTTCCCTTCCTCTCGCTGGTCGCCGTGGTCGTCCTGGCGGTCACCGCGCGTTACCCGCTCCACCTGTTCGACTTCCTGCTCGGCCTGGCCCGCTGGGTCGCGCGGGTCATCGCCTATGCCTCGCTGATGACCGACCAGTACCCGCCGTTCCGTCTCGACATGGGCGGCCGGGACGCGTCGCCGCTCACGAAGGACCCGGCGGGCGGTCCCCGGCCGTAGCGGGCTGCTCGACATGGATCACGAGTGTCTGTTCCGGGCGTTCGGCCAGGTGGAAGGCGGTGTACGCGTAGGTGGCCGCGGGCGTGCCGGGTCCGTGGGGGCGCAGGCGTTTGCGGCCGCTGTGCCTGGGCTGGACGTCGTACCGGGGCCACCAGGCCCGCACTTCCGGGCTGCCCTCGTGCAGTTCCTCGACCAGCCGGGTGTACCGGGGGTCGGTGGGATGGCGTCCCGCCAGGGTCCGGAGCCGGGCGAGTAGACCTCGGGCCTCCGGCTCCCAGTCGGCCAGGACGTCCCGGGCGGCTGGTTCGAGGAAGACCCGGCGGACGAAGTTCGGGGGGCGGCCGGCGTCGGTGACGAGGTGCGGAAACAGGTGTTCGGCCGCCTGGTTGTGGCTCAGGACGTCGTAGTTGCCGTCGATGACGTACGCGGGGTGCGGCTGCAGCAGGAGCGGGACTGCGGCCACCTCGGGTGTGAGCGGCTCGGGTGCCGCCGCTTCGGCTGGAGGCGCGTGGCCGGCGAGCCGCAGCAGGTGTCCGCGCTCGTGCGGGTCGAGCCGCAGCACCGAGGCCAGGGATTCGATCACTGTGCGGTCCGGGCCCGGATCACGAAGATGCGGGACGACATCGCCATCCCGCCCGAGGCGATCGCACGGGCCATCGCCTTCGCCGTCGAACAGCCCGCCGAGGTCGACGTGAACGAGGTGGTCGTCCGCCCCACGGCCCAGAGCTGACCTTCGCCGCGCCCGCGCCGGTGACGGCACCGCCCCCGGAATTCGGTTGCCGCCCGACGCCCGCTGCGGGCTAGATGGTCCGTATGGCCGACATTCAGGGATCGTACGACGATCTGTTCACGGCGGTGCCCGGTGCGCTGGCGGAGTTGCTGGAGGCGGGGGACACGGGCGGCTCGGTCGCGGTGTTCGTGGACGGCGAACCGGTGGTGGACGTCTGGGGCGGCTTCGCCGACGCGGAGCGGACCGTCCCCTGGGAGCGGGACACGATCGTCAACGTCTGGTCGGTGACCAAGACGATGACGGCGCTGTGCGCGCTCGTCCTCGCCGACCGCGGGGAACTTGATCTCGACGCGCCGGTCGCCCGGTACTGGCCGGAGTTCGCGACGGCCGGCAAGGAGGGCGTGCTGATACGGCATCTGCTCTCGCACACCGCGGGGCTGCCCGACTGGGACGGGCCGGTCGAGGACGTCTACGACTGGGCGTCCGCCACGGCGCGGCTCGTCGCGCAGGCCCCGCAGTGGGAGCCGGGCACCGCGGCCGGGTACCACTCGCTCACGCAGGGGTTCCTGGTGGGCGAGGTCGTGTGGCGGATCACCGGCCGGACGGTGGGTGAGTTCTTCGCCGAGGAGGTCGCGGGGCCGCTGGGCGCCGACTTCCACATCGGGCTGCCCGCCGAGCACGACCGGCGCGTCGCGCTCGGGGTCCCGCCTCCGGGACGGGACGAGGACTACCTCGCGGCCGCGGCCGGCGACGCGGCCCCGGCCGCCGGGACCGCCATGCGGCTCCGCGACGGCAACAGCCTGGCGTGGCGTCGCGCGCAGATCCCGGCGGCGAGCGGGTTCGGCAACGCGCGGTCGGTCGCGCTCGTGCAGTCGGTGATGGCCTGCGGGGGCTCGGTGGGCGATGTGCGGCTGCTGTCCGCGGCGGGCTGTCGGCGGGCCGAGGAGGAGCAGTTCAGCGGTGAGGACCGGCGCCTGGGCATGCCGGTGCGCTGGGGCCTGGGCTACGGGCTGTTCGGCAACACCTTCGGCTGGGGCGGCTGGGGCGGCTCGCTGGTGGTGATCGAACCCGAGCAGCGCATGGTGGTGGCGTATGTGACGAACCAGATGCGCGAGCCCGCGGAGGACACCCGGGGGATGGAGCTGGTCATGGCCGCCTACGACGGTGTCCAGGGGCTGCGTACCTGACCGTTCCCCGCCGCTCCCGCCGGGAGCGGCGGCCGCCCGGCTCCCGCCTGCCACCCTTCTCCGCCGACGGTTCCCGACCCCCTGCCGCCTGCCCCAGATCCCGACCGGTTAAGGTAAGGCTCGCCTTACTCATGGGATCGGGAGTGACACGTGCGTACGTTGAAGTGGAAAGCAGCCCTGGGCGTGTCCGTCGCCGTCGGAGTCGCCGGCGGGCTGCTGAGCGGCTGCTCCGGCTCCGCTGACAACGATGCCACGTCCTCGTCCGGGAAGAAGGACGGCGAGCGCAACCTCGTCGCCGGAGCGTCCGGCGCCTCCGACGGACCGTCCGCCGCCCCCAGCGCCCTCGCCGACGGCATGGGCGCGGACACGGACACCGACGGCACGTTCCCGCGCACCGTCAAGCACTTCCGGGGCAGTACGACGATCAAGGCCGAGCCGAAGAGGATCGCCGTGCTCAGCACCGGTCAGCTCGACGACCTGCTCACCCTCGGCGTCGTACCGGCCGCCTCCACCCGCGCCGACAACGCCGGGCTCGTCCCCGGATATCTCGCGGACGCCTTCCCGAAGGACAAGGCGAAGCTCGCCGCGATGACCGACGCGGGCACCCGCCAGGCCCCCAACCTGGAGTCGCTCGCCACCGCGAAGCCCGACCTGATCCTGGTCAACGACTCGCTCGCCGACCTCTACCCCAAGCTGTCGAAGATCGCCCCGACCGTGGTCACCGCCGGCCAGGGCATCAACTGGAAGCGGGACCTGCTGCTCGTGGGCGAGGCCGTCGGCAAGGGGCAGGCCGCGCGGAAACTGCTCGACGGGATCGTGTCCGACGCACAGGCTAAGGGCGACGCGGTGGACGGCGACCCGACCGTCTCCATGGTGCGCTTCACCCCGGACCGCACCCGCATGTTCGGGGTGTCCTCCTTCACCGGGTCGATCGCCGTCGACATGGGGCTCGAACGGCCCGAGTCGCAGCGGTTCAACGCCATCTCCGAGGACATCAGCGCCGAGAAGATCGACAGCGCGGACGGCGACTGGATCTTCTACTCGGTGCAGGGCGACGCGGAGCAGACGGACGCGGCGAGCGTGGTGGCCGGGCCGCTGTGGAAGGGGATGACGGCCGTCGAGTCCGGGCACGCGGTCAAGGTCGACGACGATCCCTGGTACCTCAACGCCGGTCCCACGGCGGCGCGCCTGGTCGTCGGCGAGCTCGCGGAACACCTCGGCAAGTGAGGCTCCTGGCCTGGCCGGTGGCCGTCCTGCTGGTGGCCGTCTCGGCCGTGCTCAGCCTCGCCGTCGGCACCCGGGCCGTACCGCCCGCCACCGTGCTCGACGCCCTGCTGCACGGCGGCCACTCGCCCGACGCCCTCGTCGTACGGTCCCTGCGGCTGCCGCGCACCGAGATCGGACTGACGGCCGGCGCGGCGCTCGGACTCTCCGGGGCGGCCCTCCAGGCGGTCACCCGCAACCCGCTCGCCGACCCCGGCATCCTCGGACTCAGCCAGGGCGCGGCGGCGGGTGTCGTCCTCGCGATCTCGCTGGGGTTCGCGCACGGTTTCGGCGGCTACGTCTGGTACGCCTTCGTCGGCGCCGTGGCCGCCGCGTGCCTGGTGTACGCCATCGCGACCCGGGGCCGGGGCGGGGCCTCGCCGGTGAAGCTGGCGCTGGCCGGTACGGCCCTGTCCGCGATGACCGCGGGCGCCACGACCGTCGTCCTGACGTCGAGCTCGGCGACGCTCGACCAGTTCCGGTTCTGGCAGGTCGGCGCGCTGAGCGGACGAGACGCCGACACCGTCGTTCGGATGCTGCCGTTCCTGGCCATGGGGGCGGTGCTGGTGCTGGCGTGTGCGCGGGGCCTCGACGCGCTGGCCCTCGGCGACGAGACGGCCCGGGCACTCGGACACCGGGTGCACGCGGTACGGGGGTGTGCGGCGCTCGGCGCGACCCTGCTGACCGCCGCCGCGGTGGCCGCGGCGGGGCCGATCGCGTTCGTGGGGCTGGCGGTGCCGCATCTCGCGCGGCGGGCCGGACGGGGGGCGGGGGCTCGGGTGGTGCTGCCGCTGTCCGCGCTGCTGGGGGCGGCGTTGTTGGTGTGCGCGGACGTGGTGGGGCGGGTGGTGCGGGCTCCCGCGGAGGTGCCGGCGGGGGTGATGACGGCGTTGGTGGGGGTGCCGGTGCTGGTTGTCCTGGTACGGCGGAAGGCGGCGGCGAGTTGACCCGTACGGAAGCTCCCGGTCGTGTGTCACCGGCACGGGCACCGGCCCCCGGGACGACCGTGGTGCGGCCCACCCCGCGGATCTCCCTGCTCCTGCACCGGCGTTCCCTCTACGTCGCTCTCGTGCTGGCGGGTCTTCTCGCGGCCGCCATGCTCGCCGCCGCCTGTCTCGGGCAGACGTACATCCCGCCCGGCGAGGTGCTGCGCACCCTGCGCGGTGAAGCCGGGCCGCACGAGCTGATCGTCGACGAACTGCGCGTGCCCCGGATCGTGCTCGGTGCTCTCGTCGGCGCCGCCCTCGGGCTCTCCGGGGCCCTCGTGCAGACCGTCACCCGGAATCCGCTCGCCAGTCCGGATGTGATCGGCGTGGGGCACGGGGCCGCCGCCGCGACCGTCCTCGCGCTCGCCACCGGGGCCGTCGCCTCGCCGGGTGCGCTGCCCGCCGTGTCCGTGGCGGGCGGGCTCGCGGCGGCGGCGCTGGTCTATGTCCTCGCCTGGCGTCGTGGCCTGCAGCCGAACCGTTTCGTGCTCACCGGTGTCGGCATCGGCGTCGCCCTCTCCGCCGTCGTGCAGCTCTACCTCGCCGACAGCGAGCTGGACGCCGCCGAGCAGGTCAAGCTGTGGCTGACCGGCAGCCTCAACGGGCGCGGCTGGGAGCAGGCGGGTCCGCTCGCCGTCGTCCTCCTGGTGTCGCTTCCCGCGCTGGTGTGGGCGAGCCGGGTCGCGCGGCCGCTCGGCCTGGACGCGGACACCGCGGCCGCGCTGGGCCTGCGGGTGGACCGGGTGCGGCTCGGGCTGACCCTGCTCGGCGTCGTGCTCGCCGCGACGGCGACCGGTGCCGCGGGCCCGATCGGGTTCGTCGCCCTCACCGCGCCCCAGTTGGCCCGCCGGCTCACCCGCACTCCTCAGCTCCCGCTGCTGAACAGCGCGTTGACGGGGGCGTTCGTGCTGGTGGGGGCGGATCTGGCGGCCCGGACGCTGCTGCCGCCGCTGGAGATCCCGGTCGGCGCGCTGACCGCGCTCGTCGGGGGGCCGTATCTGCTGTGGCTGCTGGGTCGGGAACCCAGGGGTACCGGACTCCCGTCCTGAAGGACATGAGTACCGACACGCTCACCGACCTGGACAGCGGCGCGATCCCCGACGCCCGGAACACGAGGAACGAGGGGTGGGGGCTCGCCTCCGCGTCCGTGGTGCTGCTCGCCCTCGGGGTGCTTCTGGCGGCCGGGTTCAAGGCGGCCGTCGGCGCGCAGGCGCGGGCCGAGCTGGCCGCCTGTCACGACCTGGCGAACACATGGCCGATGTACGGGGCGGCGTACGCGGGTCTCCTGGCCACCCTCGCCGCCGTGGCGCTCGCCGGGCGGCGGCTGCTGCTGCCGCGGCACCCGCGCGGGCCGGTGCAGATGGCGGGGATGGTGCTGCCGGCCGCCCTGCTGCTGCTCGTCCTGCAGATCGTGATCGTCTGGACGGTGCACCACCCGTCGCTCGACGGGCCCTTCGACTGCCTCGGGTGACGGGCCCCACCTCGGGTGGGTCCCCGGCGCGCGCTCATGCCGGGGGCCCACCCGTGCGGACGGCGGTCGTCAGATCGTCGCCGTGTCGATCACGAAGCGGTAGCGCACGTCGCTCGAGAGCACCCGCTCGTACGCCTCGTTGATCTCCGACGCGCTGATCAGCTCGATCTCCGCGCCGAAGCCGTGCTCCGCGCAGAAGTCCAGCATCTCCTGGGTCTCCTGGATGCCGCCGATGCCGGAGCCGGCGAGGGTCTTGCGGCCGCCGATCACCGAGAACAGGTTGAGGCTGACGGGCTCCTCCGGGGCGCCGACGTTCACGAACGCGCCGTCCGTCCTGAGGAGGGAGAGGAACGCGTCCAGGTTCAGCGGGGCCGAGACCGTGGAGAGGATGAGGTCGAAGGTGCCCTTCAGGTCCTCGAAGGTCTTCTCGTCACTGGTCGCGTAGTAGTGGTCGGCGCCCAGCTTCAGGCCGTCGTCCTTCTTCCGCAGCGACTGCGAGAGCACGGTCACCTCGGCGCCGAGCGCGTGCGCGATCTTGACGCCCATGTGGCCGAGGCCGCCGAAGCCGAGGATCGCGACCTTCTTGCCGGGGCCGGCGTTCCAGTGCTTCAGCGGGGAGTACGTGGTGATGCCGGCGCAGAGCAGCGGCGCGGCGACGTCGAGGGCGAGGCCGTCGGGGATGCGGACGACGTAGTTCTCGTCGACGACGATCTTCTCCGAGTAGCCGCCGTAGGTGGGCTCGCCGTTCTTGTCGAGGGCGTTGTACGTGCCGACGCCGCCACCGGTGCAGTACTGCTCCAGGCCGGCCTTGCAGTTGTCGCACTCGCGGCAGGAGTCGACGAGGCAGCCGACGCCGACCCGGTCGCCGACGGCGTACTTGGTGACACCGGAGCCGACCTCCGAGACGATGCCGGCTATCTCGTGGCCGGGCACCATCGGGAAGATGGCCTCACCCCAGCCCTCGCGTGCCTGGTGGATGTCGGAGTGGCAGATACCGGCGAACTTGATGTCGATCAGGACATCGAACTCGCCGACCGGGCGGCGCTCTATCGTCGTGCGCTCCAGCGGAGCCTTGGCGGCGGGTGCGGCGTACGCGGCAACGGTGGTCATGCCGGGGGTCTCCTAGCGGGGGGTCGTCGTCCCGGCCTGCCTTCCGGCCGGGCACGTCCTCCAGCCTGCCCCATGCCCGCGCAATCACCCAGGCCACGCCTCAGCGTATGTCTGCCGTGCCTACCACTGGCGGGGTCAGGATCGTGGTCGTACGACCGTGAATACTGGGTGCATGGACGAACAGCCCTCCGAGCTCACCGAGCCCTCCGGGGCGCCTCTGGACCGGCGTGCCGAGCTGAGTGAGTTCCTGCGCACCCGGCGGGCCCGGCTGAAGCCGGAGGACGTGGGGCTGCCGGACTTCGGCCGGCACCGCAGGGTGCCGGGGCTGCGGCGCGAGGAGCTGGCGCAGTTGGCCGGGGTGTCGGTGGCGTACTACACGCGTCTGGAGCAGGGCAACGGGCGGAACGTGTCGGCGGAGGTTCTGGACTCCATCGCGCGGGCGCTCCGGCTGACCGACGCCGAGCATGCGCACCTCACCCATCTCGCGAAGCCGAAGCACAAGAAGAAGCAGGCCGCGCGGCCGCAACAGGTGCGGGTCGCCCTGCGGCAGCTCCTCGAATCCTTGGACGGCGTGCCCGCGTACGTCGTGGGGCGGCGCTCGGAGATCCTCGCCTGGAACCGGATGGCGGCCGCGCTCTTCGGCGACTGGGGTGAGCAGCCGGCGGCCGAGCGGAACTGGGCGCGGCTGGTGTTCCTGAAGCCCGAGTACCGCGAGCTGTTCGTCGACTGGGAGCAGAAGGCGATCGACATCGTCTGCAGCCTGCGCATGGACGCGGGCTGCTACCCCGACGATCCCCGGCTGTCCGCGCTGGTGGGCGAGCTGTCGGTGAAGAGCGAGGACTTCCGGCGGCTGTGGGCGACGCACGACGTCAAGGAGAAGAGCTACGGCGTGAAGCAGCTGCGGCATCCGCTGGTCGGCGAGCTCGCCCTGAACTTCGAGGGGTTCAGGCTGCTGAACGACGGTGACCAGACGTTGGTGACGTACCACGCGGAGCCGGAGTCGGCCTCGGCGGAGGCGCTGCGGTTGCTGGCGAGCTGGGGTGCGGACGCGACGCGGGCGGGGGCCGGGTCCCAGTCGCCGTCCCCCTGAGCGGTGCGGGACGCCGGTGGGCTGGGGGCTGCCGCCGCCCGGACGCGCCGGACGACTCGGACCCGGGCGCCCTCAGTCCTGGTACGGCGGCGCCGACCCCCATCCCCACTTCGGCACCGGCTGCTCGGCCGGCGGCTTGGCGTCGGGGCCGGAGAAGTACACGGCCAGCCGCGTACCCCACTCGACGTACGCGAGGAAGGCCGAACGGAACTCGGCGTCCGTCGGCAGCCCGGCCTCGTCGGCGGCGTCCTGGATCAGGTTGACCCACCGCCGCCGCTGGGCCTCGCTGATGCCGAGGCCGAAGTGCTTGGCGACCATGTGGCTGTGGCCGCCCTGGGTCACCGAGTAGGCCTCCGGCCCGCCGAAGACCTCGGCCAGCCAGAGGGCGACGTGTTCGGCGTGTTCGGGGGCGAGGCGGGCGAAGAGCGGCGCCAGCAGCTCGTCCTCCAGGACCTTGCCGTAGAACACCTCCGTCAGCCGGGCGAAGGCCTCCGCCCCGCCGGCCCACGCGAACAGGGTGGGCACGGCGGAACCCGCCCCGCGCACCGACGTGGCCTTGTAGTGCCGCATCTCCTCTATGGCGGCGACGTACGGCCGGATCTCGGCGAGGAAGGCCGGGAACAGGTCGGAGGTGCGGAACTCCTCGAGGTGGTCCTCGGTGGAGGTCCAGGTGATGCGCAGCACGAAGTGCTCGAAGTCCTCCTCGCAGCGGTCCAGTTCGTAGTCCACGCAGTGCGGCGAGGCCGCGAGGTGGACCGCGGCCCGGGTGTAGGCGGCGAGGAACTCCGCGGACCGCTCCTCGGGGATCCGGTACCGGATGTACTCGACCGTGCTGCGGGGGGTGGCAGGTGTCTCTGTCTCGGGTGCCGTCATGGGGCCACGCAAGCACGAACACCCCACCGGATGCTGCTCTTCCGGTGGGGTGTTCGCGCGTGGCGTGGTGTGACGGGGCGTCAGGACGACGCCGCGTTCTCCTTCACCGTGATCTTCCCCTTGCGGATCGTCGCGAGGCGCGGGGCCTTCTTCGCGATCGCGGAGTCGTGGGTGACCATGATGAAGGTCAGGCCCAGCTCCTTCCACATCCGCTCCAGCACCTCCATGATCTCGTCGCGCATGCCCTCGTCGAGGTTGCCGGTGGGCTCGTCGGCGAGGAGGACCTTGGGCTGCTTGACGAGGGCGCGGGCGATCGCGACACGCTGCTGCTGGCCGCCGGACATCTCGGAGGGCAGGTGGCCGAGGCGCTCGCCGAGGCCGACGGAGGTCAGGGCCTCGGCGGCCCGCTCGCGCCGCTCCTTGACCTTGACGCCGAGCGGGACGAGGGCGGTCTCGACGTTCTCCTGCGCGGTGAGGGTCGGGATGAGGTTGAAGGACTGGAAGACGAAGCCGATGTTCTCGCTGCGCACCTTCGTCAGCTTGGCCTCGGAGAGCTTGGCCAGGTCGACGCCGTCGAGGACGACCTCGCCCTCGGACGGGCGGTCGAGACCGCCGAGCATCTGCAGGAGGGTGGACTTGCCGCCGCCGGTGGGGCCCTGGATGACCAGCCGGTCGCCGTCGGCGATGGTCAGGTCGACGCCGTCCAGCGCGTGGACCGTGTCCTTGCCGCGGGTGTAGCGCTTGGTGACGCCTCTGAGTTCGTACATGGGGTCAACTCCTGGGGTGGGTGAGGGGCTTGGCGGTTACTCGACGCGGCGGAGCGCGTCGGCCGGCCGCAGCCGGGACGCCCGCCAGCCACCGAACGCACCCGCGATCAGACCGCCGGCCACGGCGAGGCCGACCGCGACGGCCACCGTCGAGACGCTCACCGGCGCGGTCAGCGCCACGTCGAGCGTCTTGGCCGCGGCCCGGCCGGGACCGCCGAAGCCGCCGCCACCGCCGCCGCCGGGACCGCCGCCCTGGCCCCCGCCGCCACCGCCACCGCCCAACTGGGCCTGGAGGGTGGGGCTGATGGCGGTCACGGCGTAGGCGCCCGCGAGGCCGAGCGCGATGCCCAGGGCACCGCCGAGCAGACCGTTGACCATGGCCTCGCCGACGACCTGCCGGGTGACCCGGCCGGACTTCCAGCCCAGCGCCTTGAGCGTGCCGAACTCACGGACCCGGCGGGAGACCGCGGAGGAGGTGAGGAGGCCGGCTACCAGGAATGCGGCGACGAGCACGGCGATGGACAGCCACTTGCCGACGTTGGTGGCGAGGGAGGAGGCCGTGGAGAGGGACCCGGAGACGGTGTCCGCGAGGTCGGCGGAGGTCGTCACGGTCGTACCGGAGACGTTCTTCTGGATGGTCGACTTGACGCTGTCGATCTTCTGGGAGTCGGTCGCCTTGACGTAGATCGTGGTGACCTTGTTCTTCGAGTCGCTGAGCGTCTGGGCCTGGGTCAGCGGGATGTAGAGGTTGGCCGCCGAGTCCCCGCTGTCGGCCGTGGCGACGCCGATGACCTTGAACTTGACGCCGCTGATGGTGACGGTCGAACCGGCCTTGAGCTTCTGCTCCTTGGCGTACGCCGAGTCGACGACCGCGACCTTCGCGTTCGTCTCCGTGGTCTTGAAGGTACGACCGCTGGTGATCTTGGAGGAGGTCAGCGGGCCGAGGTCGGCCTGGGTGACGTCGGTGCCGAAGACGGAGTAGTTGTTGACGTCGAAGTTGGCGCCGCCGCCCTGGACCTCGCCCTGCGGCTGGCCGCCGCCCTGGCCGCCGCCGGGGCCGCCCTGGCCGCCGCCCGAGCCGTTGCCGTTCTGCTGGAACTGGCCTCGGGTGAACTGGCCGTTGACCTTGATGACCTGGAGGCTCAGGCCACCGACCGCGTCCGCGACACCGGTCTGCTTGCCGACCTTGGTGACGGTGGAGGTCGCGAGGGTCTGGAAGCCCTGCACCATGACCCGGTCGGTGCTCTGCTCGGCGTCGGAGTCGTTGTCCTGCGCGTCGAACTGGAAGCGCGGGCGGCCCGACGCGCTCGCGGTGGGCGAGGCGGCCTTGGTGACCGTCATGTCCGTGCCCAGGCCGTACAGGGACTGCAGGACCTTGTCCTGGGCCTTCCCCATGCCGGAGGACACGGAGGAGACCACGATGACCAGCGCGATACCCAGCGCGAGCCCGGAGGCGACGACGAGGGCCGCCTTTCTGCGGCGGCGCAACTCGCGCCTCAGGTAGGTGAAGAACATGGCCGCAAGGTAGGTACGGCGCGTGATGACTGCATAAGGCGGAAATAAGAGAACGATGAGAAGGCTGTGGCTGACCCCGGAAACAACGATGCCGCCCCTGGGGGCGGCTCGTCGAAGTGTGAACGGGCTGTCAGACGGCCGAACCGGCCTTCCACTGGGCCCAGTCCATGTTCCAGCCGTTGAGGCCGTTGTCCGGGGCCACCGTCTTGTCACCGGTGTTCTGGACGACCACGACGTCACCGATGATCGAGTTGGTGTAGAACCAGTAGCCCGCCGTGCCGGTGTCGTTGGCGCCCTTGGTGTCGGACAGGCCCACGCAGCCGTGGCTGGTGTTGGTGCTGCCGAAGATGGACTTGGCGCCCCAGTAGTTGCCGTGCACGAAGGTGCCGGAGTTGGTGAGCCGGATGGCGTGCGGCACGTCCTTGATGTCGTACTCGGCCTTGCCGTCGTTGTCGGTGAAGCCGACGGTCGTGCCGTTCATCCGGGTTTCCTTGAACTTCTCCGACATCACCATGACGCCTTCGTACGTCTTGTTGTCGGGCGAACCGGCGGAGATCGGGATGGTCTTGATCGTCTTGCCGTCCTGCGTGACCTTCATCTGCTTGGTCTGCGCGTCGACGTAGGAGACCTGGTTGCGGCCGATCTTGAAGGTGACCGTCTTCTGCTGGACCCCGAAGACACCGTTGGCTCCCTCCACGCCGTCGAGCGCGAGCTTCATCGTGACGGTGGAGTTCTCCTTCCAGTAGTCGTCGGGACGGCAGTCCATGCGGACCGTGGAGAACCAGTGGCAGACGACCTCCTGGCCGCTGCTGCTGGTGACCGTGATGCCCTTCTGCACGGCCGCCTTGTTGGTGATCTCCTTGTTGAAGTTGATCGACACCGGCATGCCCACGCCGACGGTGGAGCCGTCCTCGGGGGTGAAGTTGCCTATGAAGCTGTTGGCCGGGGAGACCGTGGTGAAGGAGGCGTTCTCATGGGCCTCGAGGCCCTTGGAGTCCTTGGCGCTGGCCGTGAGCTTGTAGGTGGTCGAGCGCTCCAGCTGGACGCTGGGCTTCCAGCTGGTCTTGTCGGCGGAGAGCTCGCCCTGCACGGCCGTGCCGTCGGCGGTGGTCATCGCCACGGAGGTGAGCGTGCCCTTGCTCACCGTGACGGCCGCCGAGTTGTTGATCGAGGCGTTGTTCGAGCCGTCCGCGGGCGTGATCTTGATCTGGGCCGCGGAGCTCTTCTTCGCCGCGGCCTCGTCGGCCTTGGACTGCGAGGAGCTGTCGCTCTTGCCGTCCGAGGCGCTGCTGTCGCCGCCGGAACACGCAGAGAGCACCAGAACACCGCCGAGCAGTGCGGACGCCGTCATCAGACCTCGGCGCCGCCTACTGTCCGTCATCACACGCTTCTCCATCGTTGCCGATTCCAGAACCCCGAGAGTCCCCGTCAGTCCCCGTTAAAGAACATCAACGCCACGGCAGGCTCGTCCCGTTCCACATTTCTGCCATGTGTGGGCCACGCCACGTCCGCAAGGGCGGTACAAGTGGGATCCGTGCGCCGCTCGAGACGGCGCGACCCCGTACGGCGGTAGCCGTCCCGGTCACGGTTTCCCCAAGACGCTCAGCCGATGCCGGCTTCTTCGCCGTCGCCCTCCCCATCATCCTCGTCGAGGTCCCACTCAGGCGAGTCCGGGTCGTAGTCGATCTGCTCACTCGACCAGGAGGCCTGCTCGAGTTCCACCCCCGCCACCTCCCTGACCAGGTCGAACGGGTCCACGAGATAGGCGAGGGCCTCAGCGGTGTCTTCCGTCACAGCGCTTTCGGCATGGGCGCGCTCGGTGTCCGGCGCCTCCGGGTCGGCCGCGATCCGGCCGAGCGCCGCCCGCGTCAGCGCGTCCTCGTCGTGCACCTCGACCACGAGTTCCACCCGAAGCCGCACAAAACGTGATGTCTTCTCAGTGCTCATGGCCGGAGCGTACGGCTCACAGGTCCGGTAACTTTCCCGTGACCCGCGACTTTCATTAGCATCGGGGCACGGCCAATTCGCCAGCGCCACAAGGGGATCGATATTCCGTGTCATCCGCTCGCCGTCCGTTGCTGACCGCCACCGCCGCGGGGACCCTGCTCGGGGCCCTGTGGTTCGTCCCGTCCGCGGGCGCGTCCCAGGACGCCCCGGCGAGAACGGAGACGACGACGCAGGTCACGGTCCAGGCGCGGGCCGCGTCCACGGGCACCGCCGACGCCCGGACCACCACCGGGAGCGCGGAGGCCACGGCCGACGGCGACACCCGGCTCGCCGACACCGGAAGCTTCGACACCACCCCCTACGTGATCGGCGGCACCGCGCTCCTCGGACTCGGCGCGGCCTTCGTCACCTATTCGGTTCGCAGGGAACGGCTCGGTTTTTGAATTAAACTTGACTCTTCGTTGACAGCCCATTCATAGTCAGCGCTCATGAAGAGATCATCGGGGGCGCGGCTGTGCTCCATGGCCGCGGTGGGTGCTTTGTCGCTCGCGCTCGTCACGGGTTGTTCGTCGGACTCGGGCGAGGGATCCAAGAAGAAGGACGCCACGGACAGCAAGGGTTCGGCGTCCGCGCCGGCGTCGGACGCGAAGGCGCTGACGTCGGCCGAGCTGGAGAAGCTGCTGCTGGCGAAGGGCGACGTCAAGGGGTACAGGTTCGACTCGGGTGTCGACACGCTGCCGACGTCGAAGTCCGCGGTGAAGACCGACAAGGCCGCGTGCGACCCGCTCGCCTGGGCGACCGCCGGCCTCGCTCCGGGTGACACCGGCGCGAACGCCAGCAACTCCGTCACCGAGGACAAGACCTCGGCCGCCACCGCGAGTCCGGACGAGGCCGACATCGAGGACGCCTTCGACGTCAACCTGACGTTCGTGGGCCTGTCCTCCTACGACGGCGACGGCGCCGTGAAGGCCGTGAAGGCCGTCTCCGACGGTGTGGCGGCCTGTGCGAGCGGCTACGGGCTCAAGGCCGACGGGGAGGACTCGAAGGTCACCAAGGTCGTCTCGGAGAAGGGCACCGGGGGCGGCGACGAGGCGGTCGCGTTCGCGGAGGACGTCGACATGGACGGCGAGGGCACGGCCACCTTCCACACCGAAGTGATCCGCAAGGGCAACACCGTCGCCACGTTCTACACGGTGAACTTCGCCGCGTTCGGGTCCGGCGGCGACATGGACCCGGTTCCGGCCGCGGTCGTCACCGCCCAGCTCGGCAAGCTCGGGTAACACGCCCCGCGGCACCGGGGCCCCGCCGTCACTCCGTCGGCGGGGCCCCGGCCGTGCTACCGCAGGGGGCCGGTGACCGTCTCCGCCGCCGCGACCAGCCGGCCGTCGCGGACGAAGGCGTCCGCCGCCGCCAGGTCGGGCGCCAGGTGGCGGTCGGGCCCGGGGCCCTCGACTCCCGCCTTCCGGACGGCGTCGATGACCGCGCGGGTCGCGGGCGCCGGGACGAGCCCCTCGCGCAGCTCGACGCCGCGGGTGGCGGTGTACAGCTCGACGGCGATCACACGTGTGAGGTTGTCGACGGCCGTGCGCAGTTTGCGCGCCGCCGACCAGCCCATCGACACATGGTCCTCCTGCATCGCGGAGGACGGGATCGAGTCCGCCGAGGCCGGTACGGCGAGCCGCTTCAGCTCGCCGACCAGCGCGGCCTGCGTGTACTGGGCGATCATCAGCCCGGAGTCCACACCGGGGTCGTCCGCGAGGAACGGCGGCAGACCGTGGCTGCGGTTCTTGTCCAGCAGCCGGTCGGTGCGCCGCTCGGCGATGGAGGCGAGGTCGGCGACGGCGATGGCGAGGAAGTCCAGGACGTAGGCCACGGGGGCGCCGTGGAAGTTCCCGTTGGACTCGACGCGGCCTCCCCCAGTGCCGAAAGCCTGGGAGGTGCCCCCAGGAAGGACGACCGGGTTGTCGACCGCCGACGCCAGCTCGCGCTCGGCGACCAGCCGGGCGTGGGCCATCGTGTCCCGCCCGGCGCCGGCGACCTGCGGGGCGCAGCGCACCGAGTAGGCGTCCTGGACGCGCGGGGCGTCGTCCTGGTGGTGCCCCGTGAGCTCCGAACCGGCGAGCACGGCCAGCATGTTGGCGGCGGAGTCGCCCTGGCCGGGGTGCGGGCGGATGGCGTGCAGTTCGGGCGCGAGGACCTTGTCCGTGCCGAGCAGGGCCTCCAGGCTGAGGGCGGCGGTGATGTCGGCGGACTTGTAGAGCCGGTCCAGGTCGGCGAGGGCCATGATCAGCATGCCGAGCATGCCGTCGGTGCCGTTGAGGAGGGCGAGGCCCTCCTTCTCCCGCAGTTCGACGGGGTCGATGCCGGCCTCGGCGAGGAGCTCACCGGCGGGCCGTACGAGGCCGTCCGGGCCCTCCGCGTCCCCCTCTCCCATCAGCGTGAGGGCGCAGTGGGAGAGCGGGGCGAGGTCGCCGGAGCAGCCGAGGGAGCCGTACTCGTGGACGACGGGGGTGATGCCGGCGTTCAGGATGTCGGCCATGGTCCGCGCGACCTCGGGCCGGACGCCGGTGTGTCCGGAGCAGACGGTCTTCAGCCGCAGGAACATCAGTGCGCGGACGACCTCGCGCTCGACGCGCGGGCCCATCCCGGCGGCGTGCGAGCGGACGATGTTGCGCTGGAGCTGTGTGCGCAGTTCCTGGCTGATGTGCCGGGTGGCGAGGGCGCCGAACCCGGTGGAGACGCCGTAGACCGGCTCGGGCTTGGCCGCGAGCCGGTCGACGATCGCGCGGGCCGCGGCGAGGGCCGCCACCGCCTCCTCGGAGAGCTCGACACGGGCGCCGCCGCGCGCCACGGCGAGCACGTCGGACGCGGTCACCCCGGACGTCCCCACCACCACAGTGTGCATATCCATATTCAGGAGCGTAGTGACTGAAGACGGGGATGTCACCAGTGGGGGCCGGGTTCGCCCCTTACCGACCCGCCGACCGCGTCACAACCGCCCTCAGGGCCGCCCCCTGAACCGCCGCCGCTCCGCGGTCCGCTCCGGCACGCCCGAGGGGGGCTCGTCCGCCATCCGCACGACGGGGTCGTCGGGACCCTCACGCCCCGCGACCACCGGCCGGGCGGCCCGTACGGCCTTGGCACGGTACTGGGCGGCGTCGGCGAGCCGGAAGAGCCGCCGGGCGCTGCGCACGGGCCCGATCGGGTCCTCGGTGGACGCGACCCCGCAGGCCACACCCTCCCCGAGTTCCAGCTCACCGGCGCGGCGGCACAGTTCGTCGGCCACCTTCACCACGTCGTCGGCGGGCGGTCCGGTCGCGAGCAGACAGAACTCGTCGCCGCCGAGCCGCGCGGCGAGGGCCCCCGGCAGCATCGCCCCGCACAGCGACAGCACGGACCCGAACCGCTCGAGGAGCCGGTCGCCGACGGCGTGCCCGCACGTGTCGTTGACCCGCTTGAGCCCGTTCAGATCGCATACGGCGAGGCTGACGACGACTCCGTCCACGCGGTGCCGCTCGATCGCCTCCTCCAGGCCCACGTCGACGGCGCGACGGTTGGCGAGGCCGGTGAGGGCGTCGGTGAAGGCGAGCCGGCGGGCCTCCTCCAGCCGCTCGGTCTGGGCGAGCCCGGCGGCGACGACGGCGGCCAGGACGGCTCCGAAGTCGGCGTCGGCACGGTCGAAGACGTCGGCGCCGGCCGAGCGGGCGACGTACAGCTCGCCCCAGGCCCGGCCGTGCAGCACGATCGGCGCGACCACACAGGAGCCGCGGCCTCTGCGGCGCAGGGCGGCGACGCGCTGGTGGCAGAAGCCGGGGCGGCCCGTGGCGGTGCCCTCCGCCGTCTCCACCCAGGCGTTGGGCTCGCCGCCGGACACCCAGCGTTCGTGCAGGAACTCGGTGATCTCGGGGAACTGGTGCACCGGGTAGGCCTCGGCCTCCGGGAACTCCTCCTCGTCGGCGGCCCGGTCCCCCGCGTTCACCAGGACCCGCAGCCGGCCGAGGTCGCGCTCCCACACCGAGAGCGCGGCGAAGCCACCGTCGAGCGCCCGGCACGCCCCGAGCGCCGCGGCACGCCAGGACTCCCGGGGCGTGCCTGCGGCCGCCATCCCCTGCGCGAGTGCCACCACGGCCGCGAGGCGTCTGTCCTCACCCATTACCCCAGGCTAGGGATATTTACCACGAAAGGGGACACCGAAGGGACACTCGGAGTGACGTCACCCTGGCGCCTACTCGCCCGGCCACTTCGGTTTCCGCTTCTCGTTGAACGCCGCCACCCCCTCCGCCCGGTCCCCCGAGAACGCCACCGCCCGCCACGCCGCGTCCTCCACCTCCAGCCCCGCTCTCAGGTCCAGCCCCTGCCCCAGCCGCAACGCCCGCTTGGCCGCACGCAGCCCCACGGGCGAGTTGGCCGCGATCCGGGCCGCGGTCTCCAGCGCCTCGGCCCGGTCCCGTCCCTCCTCCACCAGCACGTCCACCAGGCCCAGCTCCCGCGCCTCGGCCGCCTCCACCCGGCGCGCGGTGAAGATCAGCTCGGCCGCCCGGGCCGCCCCCACCCGGCGCGGCAGCAGCTGGGTACCGCCGCCGCCCGGAATCACCCCCACCGACACCTCGGGCAGCCCCACCACGGCCGTGGGGTCGGCCACGATCACGTCACAGGCGAGCGCCAGCTCGAAGCCGCCGCCCAGCGCGAACCCGTGCACCGCCGCCACGGTCGGTACCGGCAGCTCCAGCACACCCGTGTACGCCCCCCGCGAGACCGGCCGCTGCCGCAGCAGTTCCGCGTCGCTCAGGGAGTTGCGCTCCTTGAGGTCGGCGCCGACACAGAACGCCCGCTCGTGTGTCGAGGTCACCACGACGACCCGTACGTCCCGCTCGGCGCCGAGCGCCGCGCACGCCCCGGCGATGGACCGGGCCATCGCGCCGGAAACGGCGTTCATGGCCGCCGGCCGGTCGAGGACGAGCTCCGCGACATGCCCGCCCTCTCCGTGCCGCCGCACCAGCACGAACTCCCCGAACCGCTCCTCGTCCATGACGTCCTCCGCGTTAACGACGGTTAACAAATGCCGGTCGCCCGCATCATCGCAGCCCCGGCGCACCGGCGAAAGCACGAGCCCGATTCCCTCGCCACCGCCCGCCCGGTCCCCCGCACCGCCCCGCCCACCCGTTCGAGTGACATCTCGCCCAACCACTCCCCTACCGCCCACAGGAGCGCATAACGTGCGTCCGCCCCGGCGCATCGGGGGCGCGATCACAGCGGGGAGAGGACGCGATGACGAGCACAGCGCTGGACGAGGCCCACAGGGAGCCCACCCGGCTCTGGGCGGCACCGCGGGGCCGGCACCGGCGGCCGCGCCCCCGCAAGGCGCTCTTCGCCGCGGGCGGCCTCGCGCTGGCCGCCGGTGTGCTGAGTCTCGTCCGGATGTCGTCCGTCCCCGACGGCGTCGCGGGTCTTGGCGCCGCGGAGGCGGAGCCCCACCCCGACCCCGACACGACCGCCGCGCGCACCCCGGACCGCCCGGACGCGGCCGCCGCCGTCGCCGCCCCGAGCTCGCCCGCCCCGATGGGCGGGGCGAGCGCGAGCCCTTCTCCGCAGGCCGGCCCGGTCCCCGGCGGCCCCGGTTCCCCTGCCTCCGTCGCCCTGACCCCGGGCGCCACCCGCATCCCCGCCGTGCCCCACACCCCCGCCCCCGTGCGGACGGCATCCTCCGCCGCCCGCCCCGCCGCACCCCGCCCGGCGGCACCCGGACGCACCCCGGCCCCCGCCGCCAGCCGTGCCCCGGCACCGGCCGGCACCGCCCAGGCCTCCCCCACCCCACAGCCACCCGGTCCCGGCCTGTGCGTCCCGGTCATCGGCCTCTGCGTCGACCCGCTGCGGGACCCCGGGTCCTGAGGCCTCTCAGGGCGTGGGCGGGACCGCCCGGCGGGTGAGCAGCCAGGGTTCGACCACGCCGAGGCCGCGGACCGGGCGCTGCCACATCGGCTGGAGGGCGAAGCGGTACGTGGGGGGCTCCTCGCCCTCCTTCTCCGCCGCGGCCGCCTCCTCCGCGGCCTCCGCCTCCGAGGCCGGCGCGTCCCCGGTGCGGATCAGCTCCTCCGCGAACGCGCTGTCGACGAGCACCGCGTCCCGGGGCGCTATCGACGTCAGCCGCGAGGCCAGGTTGACCGTCGTGCCGAAGACATCGCCCATCCGGGTGGTCACCGTGCCGAAGGCCATGCCGACCCGCAGCTCGGGCATCGTCTCGTCGTTGCCCATCGTCTCGACGAGCAGCAGCGCGATGTCGGCGGCGGTGCCCGCGTCGTCCGCCGCGTACAGCACCTCGTCGCCGAGGGTCTTGATCAGCCGTCCGCCGCGGGCCGCCACCAGGTCGGCGGCGGTGGTCTCGAAGGCCTCGACCAGCTCGCCGAGCTCCTCCTCCTCCATGCGACGGGTGAGGCGGGTGAAGCCGACGAGATCGGCGAAGGCCACCGCGAGCCGCCGGTCGACCATCTCCTCGTCGTCGGCGGCCTGCACGACCCGCCCGGCGGACGCGGCCAGCTGGCGGCGCCACACATAGACGAGGAACTCCTCCAGCTCGGGCAGGAGCAGCTCGACGATGGGATAGGTGACCTCGGTGCGGGTCATGCCCGGCTCGGGCGGCTCGGTCAGCCCCTCCAGGAAGGAGTCGATCTGCCACTCGGCCAGCCGGGCGGTGGTCTGCCCGGTGGACCGCGCCACCTGCACGGCCATCGCCTCGCTCAGCAGTCCCGCCTCGACCAGACCGGCCAGGCGGCGCAGCGCCAGCACGTCGGCCTCGGTGAGCGCCTTGGCCTGCCCGATGTCGGCGAAGCCCATCGCCCGCCAGAAGCGGGACGCGAGCTCCATGGAGACACCGGCGCTGCGGGCCGCCTGGAAGGGCGTGTAGCGCCGCGAGGCGCCGAGGATCAGCTGTTCGAGCCGCAGGGCGAGCGGATTGCCCTCGGCGGGATCGCCGGATTCGCCGGGGTCGGCGGCACGCGGGTCGGCATACGGGTCGCCCTGAGGGTCCACCCGGCGTTCCGCGCCCGCGCCGGAGCCCGTGTCGTCGACGGTCACGCCTGCTGCCCTTCCGATCTTCCGCGGTCAGGTATCGACCGGCCTCAACTCTACGGCAGTGTGCGGTAGCTCACGCCTGGGAGCCGACGGTAAGTCCCGTCCGCCCGTACGTCACCCGCGGGACCGGCGACGCTCACGCGGGCCGCAGGTGCACGATGTCACCCGCTCCCACCGGCTCCTGCACGCCCTCCACCGTCGCGATCACCAGCCGGCCGTCACCGTCGATCGCGACCGCCTCCCCCACCAGGGACTTCTCCCCCGGCAGCTCGGCGCGCACGGCCCGCCCCAGCGTCGCGCATCCCGCCGCGTACGCCTCCTGCAGGCCGCTCGCGGCCGGGTCGCCGCCGGCCGCCCGCCACCGCCCGTACCACTCCTCCAGCGACCGCAGGACGGCCCGCAGGAGCGGATCCCGGTCCGTGTTGACCGCGTCGGCCAGCACCAGCGACCCGGCCTGCGGCACCGGCAGTTCGTCCGCGCGCAGGGTGACGTTGATGCCGACGCCGACGACGACGCCGTCCTCCCCGGCCCGCTCGGCGAGGATGCCCCCGGCCTTGCGCTCCTCTCCCCCCACCGTGACCAGCAGATCGTTCGGCCACTTCAACGCCGTGTCGACGCCCGCCGCCCGGGCCAGTCCGGTGGCCACCGCCACCCCGGTGAGCAGCGGCAGCCAGCCCCAGCGGGCCACGGGGACGTCCGCGGGCCGCAGCAGCACGGAGAAGAACAGCCCGGAGCGCGGCGGCGCCGTCCACTGCCGGTCGAGGCGGCCCCGCCCCGAGGTCTGCTCCTCGGCGACGAGCACGGCACCCTCGTCCGCGTCTCCCGCCACCGCGCGGGCCACGAGATCGGAATTGGTGGACCCGGTCCGCTGTACGACCTCCAGATCGCGGTAGAGACCGCCGTGGCCGCCGTCCCGCAACAGCGCCCGGCGCAGGGCGGTGGCGTTGAGGGGCGGCCGGTCCAGATCGGACCAGCGGCTGCCATCGGCGTCTGATGCATCTCGGGGCGTCATGCAAGCCACCCTAGGTGTGTGAAACGCCGCACTGCTGATTCCTGGGCCCACCACTACTCTACGGATGAGTAACCGTCCCCCCTTTTGAGCAGGCAGGGAGCCGCATCCCGATGTCCGAGCCGGAAGAGCGTCAAGAGATCGACATCCACACCACCGCGGGCAAGCTCGCGGATCTCCAGCGGCGCATCGATGAGGCGACGCACGCCGGCTCCGCACGCGCCGTCGAGAAACAGCACGCCAAGGGCAAACTGACGGCCCGCGAGCGCATCGAACTCCTCCTCGACGAGGGCTCCTTCGTCGAACTCGACGAGTTCGCCCGGCACCGCTCCACCAACTTCGGCCTGGACAAGAACCGCCCCTACGGCGACGGCGTCGTCACCGGCTACGGCACGGTCGACGGCCGCCCCGTCGCGGTCTTCTCCCAGGACTTCACCGTCTTCGGCGGCGCCCTCGGCGAGGTCTACGGCCAGAAGATCGTCAAGGTGATGGACTTCGCGCTGAAGACGGGCTGCCCGGTCATCGGCATCAACGACTCCGGCGGCGCCCGCATCCAGGAAGGCGTCGCCTCCCTCGGCGCCTACGGCGAGATCTTCCGCCGCAACACCCACGCATCCGGTGTCATCCCGCAGATCAGCCTGGTCGTCGGCCCCTGCGCGGGCGGCGCGGTCTACTCCCCCGCGATCACCGACTTCACGGTGATGGTCGACCAGACCTCGCACATGTTCATCACCGGACCGGACGTCATCAAGACCGTCACCGGCGAGGACGTCGGCTTTGAGGAGCTGGGCGGCGCCCGCACCCACAACTCGGTGTCCGGGGTGGCGCATCACATGGCCGGCGACGAGAAGGACGCCGTCGAGTACGTCAAGCAGCTGCTGTCGTACCTGCCGTCCAACAACCTCTCCGAGGCCCCGGTCTTCCCCGAGGAGGCCGACCTCGCGGTCAACGACGAGGACTTGGAGCTGGACACCCTCGTCCCGGACAGCGCCAACCAGCCGTACGACATGCACACCGTGATCGAACACATCCTGGACGACGCCGAGTTCTTCGAGACCCAGCCGCTGTACGCGCCGAACATCCTCACCGGCTTCGGCCGCGTCGAAGGCCACCCGGTCGGGATCGTCGCCAACCAGCCGATGCAGTTCGCCGGCTGCCTGGACATCACCGCCTCCGAGAAGGCGGCCCGCTTCGTGCGCACCTGCGACGCCTTCAACGTCCCGGTCATCACCTTCGTCGACGTCCCCGGCTTCCTGCCCGGCGTCGACCAGGAACACGACGGCATCATCCGCCGCGGCGCCAAACTGATCTACGCCTACGCCGAGGCCACCGTCCCCCTCATCACCGTCATCACCCGCAAGGCCTTCGGCGGCGCCTACGACGTCATGGGCTCCAAGCACCTGGGTGCCGACCTCAACCTCGCCTGGCCGACCGCCCAGATCGCCGTCATGGGCGCGCAGGGCGCCGTCAACATCCTGCACCGGCGCACGATCGCCGAGGCGGAGGCGAGCGGCGAGGATCTGGATGCGGTGCGCGCCCGGCTGATCCAGGAGTACGAGGACGCCCTCCTCAACCCCTACGTGGCGGCCGAGCGCGGCTACGTCGACTCCGTGATCATGCCGTCCGACACCCGCCGTCACATCGTCCGCGGACTTCGCCAACTGCGCACCAAGCGGGAGTCCCTTCCGCCCAAGAAGCACGGCAACATCCCCCTCTAGGCCTGCTGGGAGCCGTCATGAACATCAAGGTCGTACGGGGCAACCCGACCCCGGAGGAGCTGGCCGCCGCCCTGGCGGTGGTCCGAGCCCGCGCCGCGGCGGCAGCGACGACGCCGTCCGGCGCGGACCCGGGCCCGAGGGACGCATGGTCCGACCCGTCGAGAATCGCAGCCCAACGGGTCCCGAGCCCTGGGCAGGCATCATGGACCCGCACCTACTGGCCGGCCTAGCTGCAGTTCCTCAGGGGCGCGGGGAACCGCGCACCTAAGGAAAACCCAGGGCGCCGATTTGAGTACGCGTACTCAGGCACCCGCCCCGAGCCCAGCGCACGCTAGTCACATGCTGTGGTCCGACCCGAAGAACGAGCCGCCCGAGGAACTCCGCGAGATGCAGGAGACCCTCAGACGGCTCGGCCTCTTCCTGGCGCTGGCCATGGTGGTGGCGATGATCGTGCTGGGCCTACGCTGACCGCATGCGCAGACTCATCCTCGCCTCCCAGTCCCCCGCCCGGCTGAACCTCCTGCGCCAGGCCGGCCTCGCCCCCGAGGTCATCGTCAGCGGCGTGGACGAGGACGCCGTCACCGCCCCCACCCCCGCCGACCTGGCCCTCGCCCTCGCCGAGGCGAAGGCGGGCGTCGTGGCCGCGCGGCCCGAGGTCAAGGGCGCCCTGGTGATCGGCTGCGACTCGGTCCTCGACCTGGACGGCGAGGCGCTGGGCAAGCCCGCGGACGCCGAGGAGGCCACGGCGCGCTGGAAGGCGATGCGCGGCCGCGCCGGCACGCTCCAGACCGGGCACTGCGTCTACGACACCCTCAGCGGCCGCTACGCCTCCGCCACCGCCTCCACCGTGGTCCGCTTCGGCGAGCCGACCGACGGCGAGATCGCCGCGTACGTCGCCTCGGGCGAGCCGCTCCACGTCGCGGGCGCGTTCACGCTGGACGGCCGCTCGGCGCCGTTCATCGAGGGCATCGACGGCGACCACGGCAACGTCATCGGCATCAGTCTGCCCCTGGTGCGCAGGCTGCTGGCGCGGCTGGGCGTGGGCATCACGGAGTTGTGGGCGCCGCCGGCGGTGTGAGCGGAGAGCCCTTGCCGTCGCCGTCCTCGCCGGTGCCGCCCCCGGGCGCCGGCGCGGCGGGCCGCTCCCGGGTGCCGTAGGACATCAGCAGGAGCACGATCAGCGCGAGCACCACGACCATGAACAGGAACTGCTGCCAGCCGAGCAGGCCCCAGGCGAGCGCGCCGAGGAGGCCGTGCACCACGGCCGCGCTGATCAGCAGGATCCGCCCGAGACCGGCGGGCGGACGGCCGCGCAGGGCCACGAGCAGGGCGACCAGTCCGCACAGGGCGAAGTAGAGGCCGAAGACGACCCCGCCGATCTTCGAGGACATCGACATGACGTCCGGGTCCACGCCGCCCAGGGACATGTTCTGCCGGTCGGCCACCATGCCCATGAACCAGTTCAGCGCGGCGATGCCGAACGCCTCCGCGAACAGTACGAGCGCGACGATCCATGCCACTGGTCTGAGCACCACCGGCCCCCACCCACTTTCGAGCCCTACTCGAGCAGAGTTGCTGTCGCCTCAAGCACGTTCGAGACATCCTGAACGCTACTAACGGGTAAACCCGGGGACAAGTGTTCTGCGGGCGGCAAAGAATCGTTGGGCCATTCGTAGGGACTCCACAAAGAAACGGAGTGGGCCGCAGCACGCTCTCACAGAGACCTTGACCACACCGGAGGACTAGGGTTGCCCGGAGGAGTGCTGCGTACGGCGGTACTACAAGGGATTTCGCGGTCGAGTGAGCCTCGCATCACGCTCCGTGTGGGCAAGCTCACCTTGGAGGACGGGTCGATGTGTCGTGTCGGCAGTCCCTAAACTCGGCTTGTTTCAAGGAGGGAGCCTCAATCGTGCGCAAGGTGCTCATCGCCAACCGTGGCGAAATCGCAGTCCGCGTTGCCCGGGCATGCCGGGATGCCGGTATCGCGAGCGTTGCCGTGTACGCCGACCCGGACCGGGACGCTCTGCACGTCCGGGCCGCGGACGAGGCGTTCGCCCTGGGCGGTGACACTCCGGCGACCAGTTACCTGGACATCGACAAGGTGCTGAACGCCGCGCGTGAGGCGGGCGCGGACGCCGTCCATCCGGGCTACGGCTTCCTCTCGGAGAACGCCGAGTTCGCCCAGGCGGTCCTGGACGCCGGTCTGATCTGGATCGGTCCGCCGCCGCAGGCCATCCGCGACCTGGGTGACAAGGTGGCCGCCCGCCACATCGCCCAGCGCGCCGGCGCGCCCCTGGTCGCCGGCACCCCCGACCCGGTCTCGGGCTCGGAGGAGGTCGTCGCCTTCGCTCAGGAACACGGCCTGCCGATCGCGATCAAGGCGGCGTTCGGCGGTGGCGGCCGCGGTCTGAAGGTCGCCCGGACGCTGGAAGAGGTCCCCGAGCTGTACGACTCGGCCGTGCGCGAGGCGGTGGCCGCCTTCGGCCGCGGTGAGTGCTTCGTCGAGCGCTACCTCGACAAGCCGCGCCATGTGGAGACGCAGTGCCTGGCCGACAGCCACGGCAACGTCGTCGTGGTCTCCACCCGTGACTGCTCCCTGCAGCGCCGCCACCAGAAGCTGGTCGAGGAGGCGCCGGCGCCCTTCCTCTCCGAGGCACAGGTGGCCGAGTTGTACTCCTCCTCCAAGGCGATCCTGAAGGAGGCCGGCTACGTCGGCGCCGGCACGGTGGAGTTCCTCGTCGGCGCGGACGGCACGATCTCCTTCCTGGAGGTCAACACCCGCCTCCAGGTCGAGCACCCGGTCACCGAGGAGGTCTCCGGCATCGACCTGGTCCGCGAGATGTTCCGCATCGCCGACGGCGAGGCGCTCGGCTACGACGACCCGCCGCTGCGCGGCCATTCCTTCGAGTTCCGCATCAACGGCGAGGACCCGGGACGGGGCTTCCTCCCGGCCCCCGGCACGGTCACCACGTTCGCCCCGCCGTCCGGCCCGGGCGTCCGCCTGGACGCGGGCGTGGAGTCCGGCAGTGTGATCGGCCCCGCCTGGGACTCCCTGCTGGCCAAGCTGATCGTCACCGGCGCCACCCGGCAGCAGGCCCTCCAGCGCGCCGCCCGCGCCCTGGCGGAGTTCCAGGTCGAGGGCATGGCCACGGCCATCCCGTTCCACCGCGCGGTGGTCACGGATCCCGCCTTCGCCCCCGAACTGACCGGCTCGGACGCTCCTTTCACGGTCCACACCCGCTGGATCGAGACCGAGTTCGTCAACGAGATCAAGCCCTTCGCCGCCCCGGCCGACGCCGAGACCGAGGACGACACCGACCGCGAGACGATCGTCGTCGAGGTCGGCGGCAAGCGCCTGGAGGTCTCCCTGCCGTCCTCGCTCGGCATGTCCCTGGCCCGGACCGGCCTCGCCGCGGGCGCCAAGCCCAAGCGCCGGGCCGCGAAGAAGTCCGGTCCCGTCGCCTCCGGCGACACCCTCGCCTCCCCGATGCAGGGCACGATCGTGAAGGTCGCGGTCGAGGAGGGCCAGGAGGTCAAGGAGGGCGACCTGGTCGTCGTGCTCGAGGCGATGAAGATGGAGCAGCCTCTGAACGCGCACCGCTCCGGCACCGTCAAGGGCCTCGCGGCCGAGGTCGGCGCGTCCGTCACGTCCGGCGCGGCGATCTGCGAGATCAAGGACTGACGTCAGGTTCTCGAGCGCCGGTCGGGGTGTGTCCATTCAGCCCGTCCGGCGCCTGAGGGCAAGGCCTGTTCAGGGCCGGAGCGGGGTTCTGGGGGCGGCAGCCCCCAGCTTCAGCGGCGCCGGAGATCCGCGACCCGCGCCCGCTCGGTGCCAGGGGCCTCCAACGCCCCGTTCGCCCGCAGAGCCGACGCCACTCCCGGCACCTGCCCCCGGCGGGGAGCCGGCAGCGGCACCTCCCGGCGCTGCTGACGCGCCGGGACCGCCTCACCCCCCGGACTCCCCGACGCCCCCGCGACGGCGATCTGCACCCCCTGGTCCGCCAGGGCCTGCAGTTCGGTGGCGGCGCGGTCGTCGTGCGCGGGCGGCTCGTCGGTGACGAGGCGGGTGATGAGGTCCGTGGGCACGGTCTGGAACATGGTGTCGGTGCCGAGCTTGGTGTGGTCGGCGAGGACGACGACCTCGGCGGCCGCCTGGACGAGTGCCCGGTCGACGGAGGCCGACAGCATGTTGGAGGTGGACAGGCCGCGCTCGGCGGTCAGTCCGCTTCCGGAGATGAAGGCCCTGGAGACCCGGAGTCCCTGGAGGGACTGCTCGGCTCCGCTGCCGACGAGGGCGTAGTTGGAACCGCGCAGGGTGCCGCCGGTCATCACCACCTCGACTCTGTTGGCATGTGCCAACGCCTGGGCGACCAGGAGGGAGTTGGTGACGACCGTCAGTCCGGGAACGCGCGCGAGCCGGCGGGCGAGTTCCTGGGTGGTCGTACCCGCCCCGACCACGATGGCCTCGCCCTCTTCGACGAAGCCCGCGGCAAGGTCCGCGATGGCGGTTTTCTCGGCGGTCGCGAGATGGGATTTCTGCGGAAAGCCGGACTCCCGCGTGAAACCGCCCGGCAATACCGCACCGCCGTGCCGGCGGTCGAGGAGTCCTTCTGCCTCCAGTGCGCGCACGTCCCGCCGTACGGTCACTTCGGAGGTCTGGACGACGCGGGCGAGCTCACGGAGCGACACGGCCCCGTTCGCTCGCACCATTTCGAGGATCAATTGGCGACGTTCTGCAGCGAACACGAAACTGACAGTAACGCGGGCGACCGTCTGCTTTCAGCTCTTTACACCGAATAGTAGAAGTTGTTCGCACTGAGGCACGGAGAGTGGTATGGGGCCCGGAAGGAGACCGATTCCATCCGCCCGCACCCCCGGTCAGGCCTCGCCCGCCGCCTTGCGCGTGTGCAACTGCCGGGCCACCTCGGCGATCGAGCCCGAAAGGGACGGGTACACGGTGAACGCGTTCGCGATCTGTTCGACCGTCAGATTGTTGTCGACGGCGATCGAGATGGGGTGGATGAGTTCCGAGGCGCGCGGTGACACGACCACACCGCCGACCACGATCCCGGTGCCGGGACGGCAGAAGAGCTTGACGAAGCCGTCGCGGATGCCCTGCATCTTGGCGCGCGGGTTGCGCAGCAGGGGCAGCTTGACGACCCGCGCGTCGATCTTGCCCCCGTCCACGTCCGCCTGGGTGTAGCCGACGGTGGCGATCTCGGGGTCGGTGAAGACGTTGGACGAGACCGTCTTCAGACTGAGCGGGGCCACCGCGTCGCCGAGGAAGTGGTACATGGCGATCCGTCCCTGCATGGCGGCGACGGACGCGAGCGCGAAGATGCCCGTCACGTCACCGGCGGCGTAGACGCCCGGCGCGGTGGTCCTCGACACCTTGTCGGTCCAGATGTGCCCGGACTCGCGGACCTTGACGCCCGCCTCCTCCAGCCCCAGGCCCTCGCTGTTGGGGATGGCGCCGACGGCCATCAGACAGTGCGAGCCGGTGATGACCCGTCCGTCGGACAGGGTGACCTCGACCCGGTCGCCGACCCGCTTGGCGGACTCCGCGCGGGAGCGGGCCATCACGTTCATCCCGCGGCGCCGGAAGACGTCCTCCAGGACGGCGGCGGCGTCCGGGTCCTCGCCGGGCAGCACCCGGTCGCGGGAGGAGACCAGGGTGACCTTGGAGCCGAGGGCCTGGTAGGCGCCGGCGAACTCGGCGCCGGTGACACCGGAGCCGACCACGATGAGTTCCTCGGGGAGCTCGGCGAGGTCGTAGACCTGGGTCCAGTTCAGGATGCGTTCGCCGTCGGGCTGGGCGTCCGGCAGCTCGCGGGGGTGGGCGCCGGTGGCGAGCAGGACGGCGTCGGCGGTGAGGGTCTCCTCGGTGCCGTCGGCGGCTCGTACGACGACCTTGCGGGAGCCGTCCAGGGCCTGCATGCCCTCCAGGCGGCCGCGGCCGCGCAGCACCCGGGCGCCCGCCCGGGTGACGGAGGCGGTGATGTCGTGCGACTGCGCGAGCGCGAGGCGCTTCACCCGCCGGTTGACCTTGCCGAGGTCCACCCCGACGACCCGGGCCGCCTGTTCCAGCGGCGGGGTGTCGTCGGCGACGATGATGCCGAGCTCCTCGTACGACGAGTCGAAGGTCGTCATGACCTCGGCCGTCGCGATAAGGGTCTTCGACGGCACGCAGTCGGTCAGCACCGACGCTCCGCCCAGACCGTCGCAGTCGACGACGGTCACCTCCGCGCCGAGCTGAGCGGCCACCAGCGCCGCTTCGTAGCCGCCGGGTCCGCCACCGATGATCACGATCCGAGTCACGTACTCCATTGTCCCGCACCGCGCGCACCGGCAGGGCCCCGGGGGCCGTGCGGGCCGCCACTGTTGCCGAAGTGACACGTGGGCCGCCTGCCGTACCCTCCTCCCATGTCCCTCTACGCCGCGTACGCCGGCAACCTCGACGCACGGCTGATGAGCCGGCGCGCCCCGCATTCGCCCCTGCGCGCGACGGGCTGGCTGGGCGGCTGGCGGCTGACCTTCGGCGGCGAACAGCTCGGCTGGGAAGGGGCGCTGGCGACGGTCGTCGAGGACGCCGGGGACCCCGAGGCCCAGGTGTTCGTCTCGCTGTACGACATCGCCCCCATGGACGAGGAGTCCCTCGACCGCTGGGAGGGCGTGGGCCTCGGCATCTACCGCCGGGCCCGGGTGCGGGTCCACACCCTGGAGGGCGAGGAGTCGGCCTGGATGTACGTCCTGAACGGCTACGAGGGCGGCCTGCCGTCGGCGCGCTACCTGGGGGAGATCGCGGATGCCGCGGAGTCGGCGGGGGCACCCCACGACTACGTGATGGAACTGCGGAAACGGCCCTGCTGATCGATCCTGGTGGGCATGAGCGGAGCGCGGCACAGTTACGAGGTCCACTACACCGAGCACGCCGCGGCGGCGCGTGACCGGCTGGATCCGCGCGAGCGCGCAAGATTCGACAAGGGCGTCGCCGTGCTCGCCCGCGACCCGTACGTCCCCGCGTCCCGCCCCGTCGGCACCACGGGGGACGACCGCACGGTCCGGCTCACGCGGCACGTCTTCGCGGAGTACGTGGTCAGCCGCGGCCGCTTGCTGATCTTCGTCGTCGAGGTCTTCAGCGACCGGGACGTCCTGGTTCCGGAGGAATGACCAGGGTCCGCGGCCGGCGCCCCTGGTTGGAAACGACAAGACAACGATCACCTTCCCGTGGGCTCCGTCATCTACGCGCGTAGGCAAGAACCGGCTACCCTCATCCGCGTGAACGCATCTCTTCTCCCGGACGACATCCAGGGCGACCCCCACGCAGCCGCCGACGCCGCCGCCGCGCGTCTGCGCGAACTGACCGGCGCCGAGACCCACGACGTCGCCCTCGTGATGGGCTCCGGCTGGGCCCCCGCGGTGGACGCCCTGGGCGCCCCCGACGCCGAGTTCCCGGTCACCGAGCTGCCCGGTTTCCCCCCGCCGGCGGTCGAGGGGCACGGCGGCAAGATCCGCTCGTACCGGATGGGCGACAAGCGCGCCCTGGTGTTCCTGGGCCGCACCCACTACTACGAGGGCCGCGGGGTGGCCTCCGTCGCGCACGGGGTCCGTACGGCCGTGTCGGCGGGCTGCAAGACCGTCGTCCTGACCAACGGCTGCGGCGGCCTGCGCGAGGGCATGCGCCCCGGCCAGCCGGTCCTGATCAGCGACCACATCAACCTCACGGCGACGTCCCCCATCGTCGGCGCGAACTTCGTGGACCTGACCGACCTGTACTCGCCGCGGCTGCGCGCGCTGTGCAAGGAGATCGACGCCACGCTGGAGGAGGGCGTCTACGCCCAGTTCCCCGGTCCGCACTACGAGACGCCGGCCGAGATCCGGATGGCCCGGGTGATCGGAGCGGACCTGGTGGGCATGTCCACCGTGCTGGAGGCCATCGCGGCGCGTGAGGCGGGGGCGGAGGTGCTGGGCATCTCCCTCGTGACCAACCTCGCCGCCGGTATGACGGGCGAGCCGCTGAACCACGAGGAGGTTCTGCAGGCCGGGCGGGACAGCGCGACGCGGATGGGGTCGCTGCTGGCCCAGGTGCTCGGCCGGCTGTAGGCGCGTTGCCGGGGGCTGTGCCCCCAGCCCCCCTCGGCCCTGGAAGGGGCCTCGTCCTCTATACGCCGGACGGGCCGGATGACGCCGGCGTCCACGACCAACCGGAGGTTGACCCACCGTGCACGACGATCTCCTCGCCCACGCCCAGGCCTGGCTCGCCGAGGACCCCGACCCCGAAACCCGTGCGGAGCTGGGCAAGCTCATCGAGACGGGGGACGTCGCCGAGCTGACCGCCCGCTTCAGCGGCACCCTCCAGTTCGGCACCGCCGGTCTGCGCGGCGAGCTGGGCGCCGGACCGATGCGCATGAACCGCTCGGTCGTCATCCGCGCCGCCGCCGGACTCGCCGCCTACCTCAACGGCAAGGGACAGCAGGGCGGCCTCGTCGTCGTCGGCTACGACGCCCGCCACAAGTCCGCCGACTTCGCCCGCGACACCGCCGCGGTGATGACGGGCGCCGGGCTGCGGGCGGCCGTACTCCCGCGGCCGCTGCCCACGCCTCTGCTCGCCTACGCCATAAGGCACCTCGGCGCGGTCGCCGGGGTCGAGGTCACCGCCAGCCACAACCCGCCCCGGGACAACGGCTACAAGGTGTACCTGGGCGACGGCTCGCAGATCGTGCCGCCGGCCGACGCGGAGATCGCCGCCCTGATCGGCGCCGTACGGTCCCTGGACGACGTGCCCCGGCCCGAGAGCGGCTGGGAGACCCTCGACGACGCCGTCCTCGACGCCTACCTGGCCCGCACCGACGCCGTCCTCTCCCCCGCCTCCCCGCGCACCGCCCGCACCGTCTACACGGCGATGCACGGCGTCGGCAAGGACGTCCTGCTGGCCGCCTTCGCCCGGGCCGGGTTCCCGGCCCCCGTTCTCGTGGCCGAGCAGGCCGAGCCCGACCCGGACTTCCCGACCGTCTCCTTCCCCAACCCGGAGGAGCCGGGGGCGATGGACCTGGCGTTCGCGGCGGCCCGCGCGGCCGCCCCGGACCTGATCATCGCCAACGACCCGGACGCGGACCGCTGCGCCGTCGCCGTCCCGGACGGCGGGGACTGGCGGATGCTGCGGGGTGACGAGGTGGGCTCGCTCCTCGCCGCCCATCTGGTCCGGCGCGGCGCCACCGGGGTGTTCGCCGAGTCGATCGTCTCCTCCTCCCTGCTCGGCCGGATCGCCGGCCAGGCGGGACTGCCCTACGAGGAGACCCTCACCGGCTTCAAGTGGATCGCCCGGGTCGAGGGCCTGCGCTACGGCTACGAGGAGGCCCTCGGCTACTGCGTGGACCCGGAGGGCGTGCGGGACAAGGACGGCATCACCGCGGCGCTGCTGGTCACGGAGCTGGCCTCCGAGCTCAAGGAGGAGGGCCGGACGCTGCTCGACCTCCTGGACGACCTCGCCGTGGAGCACGGGCTGCACGCCACCGACCAGTTGTCGGTGCGGGTGCAGGACCTGTCGGTCATCGCGGACGCCATGCGCCGGCTGCGCGAACGGCCGCCGGCCTCGCTCGCGGGCCTTTCCGTCACCCGCGCCGAGGACCTGGCCCTGGGCACCGGCACGCTCCCGCCCACCGACGGTCTGCGCTACACCCTGGACGGCGCCCGCGTCATCGTCCGGCCCAGCGGCACGGAGCCGAAGCTGAAGTGCTACCTGGAGGTGGTGGTCCCGGTGGGCGCGCACGACGGCCTCCCGGCCGCCCGCGCCACCGCCGCCGGACTCCTCGCGGCGATCAAGCGGGACCTGTCGGCGGCGGCCGGCATCTGACGCCGGGGCGCGGCGACGATGCCTGTCCGCACGTCCGGGCAATGGCTCGGGTGGGCGAGGTCGATCTGTACTGCCCAAAAGGGCACACCGAGAACATCCGCCGTCAGCGGATCAACCGATTCCGACGGCGGCCGGTCTTTCTGGTCGATCGGATGTACTTCCCGAGGCCTCAACATCCTCCGCTTCGTCGGCGTGACCGCCGCGGCGGTCGCGGCCACCCTCGCGACCTCCCTCCCCGCAAGCGCCGAGGTGGACAGGACGGACTGCGGCAACAGGACCGACATCCTGAAGCTGGAGACCCAGACCGGCGACCTCTGCTTCGCGAACGCGGGCGTCCGGGACGTGGCCATCCACGGCGTGGACGTAGTGCGCCCGAACAACTACACGGTGACCATCGGCTACCAGTACGCCATAGGCAGCGAAGTCCTGTGGGTCACCCGCTACCCCGGGCAGAACCGGGAAGCGCCGATGCACAAGATCACGCGAATCGTGATCTGGGGGTAGAGATCCACAGCTGATTCGGCTGATTCGGCTGAATTGCCGGTGGGTGCCGCCCGCGATCACCCACCGGCCGCGGCGTTGCGCGCCCCCGCACCGCTCAGCCGAAGCGGCCGTTCACGTAGTCCGTGGTGCGGGGGTCCTGGGGGCTGTCGAACATCGCGTCCGTGGGGCCGTGTTCGACGATCGCGCCCGGGGTGCCCTGACGGCGACCCCGTCGTCGTCGGCACCGGCGCGAGAACCGTCACCGTCGAGGTCACCGCGACCGACCCGACCGGCCTCGAGCAGATCGACGCGCGCCTCTACCACGGCTCGTACGAAGCCCCGGACGCCGCCGTCACCCCGGCGGCGGCCTGCGGCGCGACGGCCGACACCGGCACCACCTGCACCCTGACCTTCACTCTCACCCCCGGCACCGCCCCGGCCACCGACGCGCAGGCCGGCGCCTGGAGCGTCAGCGCCTACGCGATCGGCCGGGACGGCGACGCCGAGTTCCTGAACAGCGCGGCCGCCTTCAGCGTCCAGCGCGAGACCCAGGTGTCCATGGCCGCCGCCCCGAAGCGGGTCAGGCGGGGCCGCACCGTCACCGTCACCGGCGCCACGACCGACTCCGCATGGGCGACCGGCACCTCCGTGCCCGGCGCGGCCGGCCGGCCCGTGGAACTCCAGTTCCGCCCGAGGGGCGGCAGCAGGTTCTGCACGGTGAAGACCGTCAGGACGGCCGCCGACGGCACCCTCTCCACCACGGTCCGCGCGTACGACGACGGCTCCTACCGCTGGTCCGCCGCCGGCACCGAGACCACGGCGGCCGCGGTCTCGCCGGACGCCTTCGTGGACGTCACGGGCTGACCCGGAGCAAGTCACGGAGCAAGTCACGGCGGCGCCGGGCATCCCACGGAACGGGAGCCCGGCGCCGGCCGCACACGTCGGACTGAGACATCGGACTGAGACAGCAGTCCCCGGGGCGTCACCCCCAGCCTCACCCCACAGCCAGCAGAATCCCCAGCACCACGGCCCCGGCCGCCGCCGGCCCCAGGATCTCCCAGGCCCACCGCACGGTCACCTCGCCCTGCGCGCCCGGCTCCTTCTCGCGCGATTCCCACAGCTCCCGCAGATCGTCCATGGCCCGGTCGGTCCCGGCCCGGGCCGGTCCCTCCGGCGTCGGCCCGGAGAAACCCCCGAACCCGCCGAACCCCCGACCGCCGACGCCACCCCGGCCGGCGCCGCCGTGCCCGTCCCGCCCCTCGATCCGCCCGGCCGCCGCCCTGGCCTCCCGCCGGGCCGCCGACTTCCGCGCCCGCAGCGAGACCGGGATGGCCCACAGCTGGAACTTCGTCCCGGACGTGGCCAGCACCTCGTTGGTGTAGCCGGACCGCAGCGTCGCGATCTGTCCCCAGGGCAGCACGATCACCCGGAACGGATTGCGCACCCGCAGCCGGTCCTGCCCCGCGTACACGGCGGGCCGCAGGGTGAAGGCCACGGTCAGCGGCACGACGAGGATCAGCAGGGCGAGCGCCAGCCAGGGCGTGCGGCCCTCGCCCGCCACGATCGCGTCGATGCCGAGCCAGCCCGCGAGCGCCAGCATCAGCACGCCGCCGGCGATACCGGCTGACGAGCGGTACACCCGGTCCTCGGCCTCGGGTTCCGGGGGCTGCGGCGCGGGTGACTGGTCTTCCGGGGTCGTCATGCCCCGATTCTGCCCGACGGCCGTCGGCCCGCTCATCCGCGCCCCCCGCCCGCGCGATGAGCACCGATACGTCTCCCGGGCTATACATCCGCTACGCGCGTAGATATGCTCGTCTGGTGACCATGCCCACCAATGCACCCAGTGCGGCCCGCACCCTCTCGGACGTCACCGCGTCCGACAGCTCGCTGCGCCGCTTCCTCCACGGGCTGCCCGGCGTCGACGCGGTCGGCCTGGAGGCGCGCGCCGCCTCGCTCGGCACCCGTTCCATCAAGACGACCGCGAAGGCCTACGCCATCGACCTCGCCATCTCGATGGTCGACCTGACGACGCTGGAAGGCGCGGACACCCCGGGCAAGGTCCGGGCGCTCGGCGCCAAGGCGGTCCTCCCCGACCCCACCGACCGCACCACTCCCACCACGGCCGCGGTCTGCGTCTACCCGGACATGGTGGCCGTCGCCAAACAGGCCGTCGCCGGCTCGGGCGTGAAGGTGGCCTCGGTCGCGACCGCCTTCCCGGCCGGCCGCGCCGCCCTCGCCGTGAAGCTGGCGGACGTGCACGACGCGGTCGCCGCCGGTGCGGACGAGATCGACATGGTCATCGACCGCGGGGCGTTCCTCGCGGGGCACTACCTGAAGGTGTACGACGAGATCGTCGCCGTACGCGAAGCGTGCGGGACGGCTGCCCGGCTGAAGGTCATCTTCGAGACGGGCGAGCTGTCGACGTACGACAACATCCGCCGCGCCAGCTGGCTCGGCATGCTCGCGGGCGCCGACTTCATCAAGACGTCCACCGGCAAGGTCGCCGTCAACGCCACCCCCGCGAACACGCTCCTCATGCTGGAGGCGGTACGGGACTTCCGCGCCCAGACCGGTGTCCAGGTCGGTGTGAAGCCGGCCGGCGGCATCCGCACCTCCAAGGACGCGATCAAGTTCCTGGTTCTGGTCAACGAGACCGCCGGCGAGGACTGGCTGGACAACCACTGGTTCCGCTTCGGTGCCTCCTCGCTCCTGAACGACCTGCTGATGCAGCGTCAGAAGCTGGCCACCGGCCGCTACTCCGGCCCCGACTACGTGACGGTGGACTGAGACCCCATGACCACGGAAAAGCAGACATCGGTGTTCGAATACGCCCCGGCGCCCGAGTCCCGCTCGATCGTCGACATCGCCCCTTCCTACGGCCTCTTCATCGACGGAGAGTTCGTCGAGGCGGCCGACGGCAAGGTCTTCAAGACGGTCAGCCCCAGCACGGAGGAAGTGCTGTCGGAGATCGCGCAGGCCGGCGCCGAGGACGTCGACCGTGCGGTGAAGGCCGCCCGCAAGGCGTTCGGGAAGTGGTCGGCGCTGCCCGGCGCCGAGCGCGCGAAGTACCTGTTCCGCATCGCCCGGATCATCCAGGAGCGCAGCCGCGAGCTCGCCGTCCTGGAGACCCTGGACAACGGCAAGCCCATCAAGGAGACCCGCGACGCGGACCTCCCCCTGGTCGCCGCGCACTTCTTCTACTACGCGGGCTGGGCCGACAAGCTCGGCCACGCCGGCTTCGGGGCCGACCCGAAGCCGCTGGGCGTGGCCGGCCAGGTCATCCCCTGGAACTTCCCGCTCCTGATGCTGGCGTGGAAGATCGCCCCGGCCCTCGCCACCGGCAACACGGTCGTGCTCAAGCCCGCCGAGACGACCCCCCTCTCCGCGCTCTTCTTCGCGGACGTCTGCCGCCAGGCGGGCCTGCCCAGGGGTGTCGTCAACATCCTGCCGGGGTACGGCGACACGGGCGCCGCGCTCGTCGCGCACCCGGACGTGAACAAGGTGGCCTTCACCGGTTCCACGGCCGTCGGCAAGGAGATCGCGAAGACCGTCGCGGGCACCCGCAAGAAGCTCACTCTCGAACTGGGCGGCAAGGGCGCCAACATCGTCTTCGACGACGCGCCGATCGACCAGGCGGTGGAGGGGATCGTCAACGGGATCTTCTTCAACCAGGGTCAGGTCTGCTGCGCGGGCTCCCGCCTGCTGGTCCAGGAGTCGATCGAGGAGGAGCTGCTCGATTCGCTGAAGCGACGGCTCTCCACCCTCCGCCTCGGCGACCCGCTGGACAAGAACACCGACATCGGCGCGATCAACTCCGAGGAGCAGCTCGCCCGGATCACCACGCTGGTGGAACGGGGCGAGGCGGAGGGCGCCGAGCGCTGGTCCCCGGCCTGTGAGCTGCCCGCCGCCGGTTACTGGTTCGCTCCGACGCTCTTCACGAACGTCTCCCAGGCGCACACCGTCGCCCGCGACGAGATCTTCGGCCCGGTCCTGTCGGTCCTCACCTTCCGCACCCCGGACGAGGCGGTCGCCAAGGCCAACAACACGCCGTACGGCCTGTCGGCGGGCG
Source organism: Streptomyces sp. NPDC002588 (assembly GCF_040295925.1). Classification (NCBI taxonomy): domain Bacteria; kingdom Bacillati; phylum Actinomycetota; class Actinomycetes; order Kitasatosporales; family Streptomycetaceae; genus Streptomyces; species Streptomyces sp. NPDC002588. The sequence goes on along the minus strand of NZ_JBEOWF010000008.1, from coordinate 136,900 downwards.
TCTGGACGGAGAAGGGTTCCCGGATCCTCGCGGTGGCGAACAGGCTCCGGGCCGGTGTCGTCTGGTCCAACACGTTCAACAAGTTCGACCCGGCCTCGCCGTTCGGCGGCTACAAGGAGTCGGGCTTCGGCCGCGAGGGCGGCCGTCACGGCCTGGAGGCGTACCTCGATGTCCGATAAGACAGAAAAGATCGAGAAGGCCGAGAAGGCCGAGAAGGCCGAATCGCGCCTGTCGGTCTTCAAGACCTACAAGCTGTACGTCGGCGGGAAGTTCCCGCGTTCCGAGAGCGGCCGGGTGTACGAGGTGACGGACCAGAAGGGCAAGTGGCTGGCGAACGTCCCGCAGTCGAGCCGCAAGGACGCCCGGGACGCCGTGGTGGCCGCCCGCAAGGCGTTCGGCGCCTGGTCGGGCGCGACGGCGTACAACCGCGGCCAGGTCCTCTACCGCGTCGCGGAGATGCTGGAGGGCCGCCGCGAGCAGTTCACCCGTGAGGTCGCCGACGCCGAGGGCCTGTCGAGGTCCAGGGCGGCGGCGGTCGTGGACGCCACCGTCGACCGCTGGGTCTGGTACGCGGGCTGGACCGACAAGATCGCCCAGGTCGTGGGCGGCGGAAACCCGGTCGCGGGCCCGTACTTCAACCTCTCCTCCCCCGAGCCGACGGGCGTGGTCGCGGTCCTGGCCCCCCAGGAGTCGTCGTTCCTCGGCCTGGTCTCGGTCCTCGCCCCGGTGATCGCCACCGGCAACACGGCGGTCGTCGTCGCGAGCGAGAGGTCCCCGCTCCCCGCCCTCTCCCTCGCCGAGGTCCTGGCCACCTCCGACGTCCCCGGCGGAGTCGTCAACGTCCTCTCCGGCCGTACGGCGGAGATCGCGGCGCCCCTGGCCGCGCACCAGGACGTCAACGCGATCGACCTCGCGGGCGCCGGCACCGACGACGTACTGGCGAAGGAACTGGAGGTCGCCGCGGCCGACAACCTCAAGCGCGTCCTTCGTCCACAGCCTGTGGACGACTGGTCGGCGACGCCGGGGACGGACCGTATGACGGCCTTCCTGGAGACCAAGACGGTCTGGCACCCGACGGGCTCCCTGGGCGCGTCCGGCTCCGCGTACTGAGCCGCGCCACGAACGAGCCGCGCCGCCCCTCCGTCCGGGGGCGGCGCGGCTCTCGCACGGAAACGGCGGTCAGCCGCCCAGCAGCTTCGTCGCGTCCCCCACCACCGGGACCGCCCCGACCGACTGCGCCTGCGCCACCGGCCCGGTCAGCATCCGGGAGGTCAGGGGCTGGAAGTCGGCGAGCTGGGTGCCGACGCCGTTGTCGAGGGGGTCGACGCCGGTGCCCGCGAGGGGGTTGGGCTTGAGGTTCGAGACCGTGCCGGTGACGTGGGGCAGCGCGGTCAACGCCCCCTGCACGCCCGCCTGCGGGTCGGCCTGGCCGGCCGAGGCGGGGCCGGTACGCGTCACGTCGACGACGGGTTCGGCGGTCGCCGCCGCGGCGGTCGAGGCGCCCGCCCCGAGCGCCACCGACGCGGTCGCGAGGGCGGCGAGTACGCGCCGGCCGGTGTGAGTGGGGGACGAGTGGTGTCGGGCCATCGCTGCTGCCGCCTTCTGCTGCGCAAGGTAATCAGGTCGACACAAAGGGTAGTTGAGGTGTGACGCGCGCTTCAAAGCCGACCCGCGGGGTCGTACGCGGCCCGCCGGATGCCCCACACTGGTGTCCCGTGACCTCCCATCCGCCCATACCCACGCGAGTCGTGCTGCTCTGCGGCCCTTCCGGCTCCGGCAAGTCCCTCCTCGCGGCCCGCTCCGGCCTGCCGGTCCTGCGACTCGACGACTTCTACAAGGAGGGCACCGACCCCACCCTGCCGCTGGTCGCCGGGAGCTCCGACATCGACTGGGACCACCCCGGCTCGTGGGACGCGGACACGGCGGTCGCCGCCATCGTGGAACTGTGTGCCACGGGCCGTACGGACGTTCCCGTGTACGACATCTCGCTCAGCGCCCGCACCGGCGTGGAGGCGGTCGACGTCGGTCGGACCCCGCTGTTCATCGCGGAGGGCATCTTCGCCGCGGAGATCGTCGAGCGCTGCCGTGAACTGGGCGTGCTGGCCGACGCGCTGTGTCTGAGCCGCGGCCCGGTGACGACGTTCCGGCGGCGGTTCCTGCGCGATCTGAAGGAGGGCCGCAAGTCGGTGCCCTTCCTGCTGCGCCGCGGCTGGCGCCTGATGCGGGCGGAGCGTTCCATCGTGGCCCGGCAGACCGCGCTCGGCGCGCACGCCTGCGACCGCGACGAGGCGATGGGCCGGCTGGCGGCGGCAGCGGCGGGCCGCCGCGCACCCACGGCGCGTACGACCGCGTAACCGCCGTCGACCCGGGACACAAAAAAGCGGGACTGGATGGACCCCCCGGCCCTCCAGTCCCGCTTCCCCCGTTCCCCCGTGCCCCACCCCCCGGTGGTGCTTCCCCGTGCCGCGGTACCGCTTCCCGTACGTCCCCCGTCGGGCCCCCGGGTACCGCTCCCCCGATCACCGGCCGAAGCCGGGTCCTTCCCCCGTCACCTTCAGGCGACAAGCTCGCCGAAGGCGTCCTCCTCGTCACGGCCGAAGCTGAGGACCTGGTCCTCGCGCAGCCGGCGGAGCGACCGCCAGATGCTGGACTTCACCGTGCCGACACTGATGTCGAGGATCTCCGCGATCTCCGGGTCGGTGCGGCCCTCGTAGTAGCGCAGGACCAGCATCGTCCGCTGGAGTTCGGGCAGCCGGGCCAGCGCCTGCCACAGGACCGCGCGCAGCTCGGTGCCGCGCATCGCGTCCGTGTCGCCGGGCGTCTCCGGCAGTTCCTCGGTCGGGTACTCGTTCAGCTTGCGGCGGCGCCACGCGCTGATGTGCAGGTTGGTCATCGTCCGGCGCAGATATCCGCCGACCGCGGCCTTGTCGCTGATCCGGTCCCAGGCCCTGTACGTCGAGAACAGCGCGCTCTGCAGCAGGTCCTCGGCCTCGAAGCGGTCACCGGTGAGGTGGTAGGCGGTGGCGTACAGGGAGGCGCGGCGCTCCTGGACGTAGGCGGTGAACTCCGCCTCGGTCAGCGAGCGACGCTCCCCCGTGTCCTCCCCGTACGCGGCTCCCCCGTGAGCCGCCTGTTCCCCCGTGTCAACCACCGTCATGTACGCGGTGTGCTGACGTCCGGTGCCGCGAGCGCACCCCCGCCCGCTCACGACACCGGACTTCTCGGAACCCCGGCCCCCGTTCACGTCGTGGAGACGCGTGATCACTGCCCTGGTGCTGATGCCGTGCAGCGTGCTCATCTCGCGCCCCCCGTCGTGGACTTCCGGTGTTTCGTTCTTTGCGGTCCTGCCTGTGACCAAAAGACTGCCGGGGTCACTTCATCGCCGTGTCCGCCGACTGTCACAGACCTGTCACAGGGGTCCGTCCTGGTGACACCACAGATCCCTCACAGTCGTCCGGGGTACGGCAGTTGTGCGGGCGTCCGCCCTGGTGACACCCCGCGCCGTCCGACGGCCCCGGCACCGGCGGGCGGGACGCCTCCCGTCCCGCGCGCACCGCCCCGCGGCGCCGAAAGGGTCTCCCTGTGGCGTCCGGGCCGCGGGCCCGGCCGGCGAATCACACCGCGGACGCGGGGTGTGGCACGCGCGTCTCACCCCGCTCACCAGCACCGGAACAGGCACCGTTACCTCTCTGCGACCTGCTCCGCCGGACAGCCCCGCCCCCACAGGTCGAACGACAGCCCACTCATGGGCCAGAATGAGCCCGTGCCTTCCCTGTTGCTGATCGAGGACGACGACGCCATCCGTACGGCCCTGGAGCTCTCACTGACGCGCCAGGGGCACCGGGTGGCGACCGCTGCGAGCGGTGAGGACGGTCTGAAGCTGTTGCGCGAGCAGCGGCCGGATCTGATCGTTCTGGACGTGATGCTGCCCGGCATCGACGGTTTCGAGGTGTGCCGCCGCATCCGGCGCACCGACCAGCTGCCGATCATCCTGCTCACCGCGCGCAGCGACGACATCGACGTCGTCGTCGGACTGGAGTCCGGCGCCGACGACTATGTCGTCAAGCCGGTGCAGGGGCGGGTGCTGGACGCCCGCATCCGGGCCGTGCTGCGCCGCGGGGAGCGCGAGTCGAGCGACGCGGCGACCTTCGGCAGCCTGGTCATCGACCGGGCCGCGATGACGGTCACCAAGAACGGCGAGGACCTCCAGCTGACGCCCACCGAGCTGCGGCTGCTGCTCGAGCTGTCCCGGCGGCCGGGGCAGGCGCTGTCCCGGCAGCAGCTCCTGCGCCTGGTCTGGGAGCACGACTACCTCGGTGACTCGCGGCTGGTGGACGCCTGCGTCCAGCGGCTGCGCGCCAAGGTCGAGGACGTGCCGTCGTCCCCGACGCTGATCCGGACCGTCCGCGGGGTCGGCTACCGCCTGGACGCCCCTCAGTGACACACGAGCAAGGGGGGTACCGCGGCTGGACCGCGGTACGCAAGGGAAAGCTGTCCCGGCTGCGGTTCACCAGTCTGCGTCTGCGGCTCGTCGTCGTCTTCGGAGCGGTGGCCCTGACCGCCGCCGTCTCCGCGTCCGGCATCGCGTACTGGCTCAACCGCGAGGCCGTGCTGACCCGCGTCCAGGGCGCGGTGCTGCGGGACTTCGAGCAGGAGATGCAGAACCGGGCGGGCACGCTGCCCGAGCACCCCTCCCAGGACGAGTTGCAGCACACCGCCGGGCAGATGGCGAACAGCAGCCAGCGCTTCAGCGTGCTGCTGGTGGGCGCGGACGGGAACGGCCGGACCGTGTACGGCAACTCCGGCGGGCTCAACGGCTTCTCGCTGGACGACGTGCCGGGGTCGCTGCGCAAAGCGGTGAACAGACAGCAGGACGTCACGGACGGCAACGAGTCGCCGTACCACCTGTACTGGCAGCGGGTCGTCGACCACGGCAAGCCGTATCTGGTGGCCGGGACGAAGGTGATCGGGGGCGGGCCCACCGGCTACATGCGCAAGTCGCTGGAGCCGGAGGCGAAGGACCTCAACTCGCTGGCCTGGTCGCTGGGTATCGCCACCGGGCTCGCGCTGATCGGCGCCGCGCTGCTCGCCCAGGCCGCCGCCACGACCGTGCTGAAGCCGGTGCACCGGCTGGGCGTCGCGGCGCGACGGCTGGGCGAAGGCCGGCTGGACACCCGGCTGCGGGTGTCGGGAACGGATGAACTCGCCGACCTCTCACGGACGTTCAACCGGACGGCGGAGGCGCTGGAGAAGCGGGTCGACGACATGGCCGCGCGGGACGAGGCGTCCCGGCGGTTCGTCGCCGACATGTCGCACGAACTGCGCACCCCGCTGACCGCGATCACCACCGTCGCGGAGGTGCTGGAGGAGGAGCTCGACGCCGAGTCGGGCAGCATCGATCCGATGATCGAGCCCGCCGTCCGGCTGGTGGTCAGCGAGACCCGGCGGCTGGGCGACCTCGTGGAGAACCTCATGGAGGTCACCCGGTTCGACGCGGGTACGGCGCGGCTGGTGCTCGACGACGTGGACGTCGCCGACCAGATCACCGCCTGCATCGACGCGCGCGCCTGGCTGGACGCGGTCGACCTCGACGCCGAGCGCGGCATCCACGCCCGGCTCGACCCGCGCCGCCTGGACGTGATACTCGCCAACCTCATCGGCAACGCGCTCAAGCACGGCGGTTCCCCGGTACGGGTGTCGGTGCGCGAGTCGGCCGACGAGGTCGTCATAGCCGTGCGCGACCACGGGCCCGGCATCCCCGAGGAGGTGCTGCCGCACGTCTTCGACCGGTTCTACAAGGCGAGCGCCTCCCGGCCGCGCTCCGAGGGCAGCGGGCTCGGGCTGTCCATCGCCCTGGAGAACGCCCATATCCACGGCGGTGAGATCACCGCGGCCAACTCCCCCGACGGCGGCGCGGTGTTCACGCTGCGGGTGCCGCGGGACGCGTCGGAGCTGGCGGAACAGAGCGAGAAGGCCGCGCAGTCCGTGCAGCCCGTGCCGGACGAGGGGGACGCCCGATGAACGTACGCCGTCTGCTCGCGCTCCCCGTCCTCGCCGGGCTGCTCACCGGCTGCGGGATCCGCGCCACCGAGGTACCGACCGACTTCGGGCCGGCGCCGTCCCGGGCGCGCTGCTCCCTCACCGAACCGGACGTGACGACCCAGTCCGGACGCGCGGGCGTGCCGGTGCAGGTGTTCCTGCTGTGCGGTTCCTCGCTGGTGACCGTCGACCGTTCGGTGCGGGTGACGGACGGGGCGGCGGACACCGAGCGGCGCGCGCTGGTGGCGCAGGGTCTGCTCGACCAGCTCGCGCAGTCGCCGTCGGCGGCCGAGAAGGAGGCCGGCTACACCACCGACGTGCGCGGCGGGATCACGGTGGGCGGGCCGGGTGCGAAGGACCCGGACGACGCGCTGCGGCTGAGCGTGTCACCGGAGAGCCTGACCTCGTACGCGCTCGCCCAGCTGGTCTGCACGTTCTCCGACTCGGCGGCGGCCGAGGGCGACGGCTCGGTGATCCTGGGCGGCCCCGGCTCGGATCCGCTGCGCCGCTACGAGTGCACGGACGAGGTCCGCTCCCGCCCGGGCAGCGCCGAACCCCCGTCGTCGACGGTGACGACGGACAGCTGACGGCGGACCGCACACGGCCCGCGAGCGAGTGTGGCGGACGACTCACGGCGGGCCCTCAGGCGGCCGTCGACGCAGGTCACCGCCGCCGCCCGGGCGCCGTTGCGTGGGTGGGGCACGGGAATCGCGGGGATGCCGGACGGGCAGCCGGAACCGATCGTGCCGAGAGGTGCGTCTAGGGGGTCGTGCAGCGTCAAGGCTCCGTCGGCGGCAGCGCCGCGATCCGTCTCCGTGCGACCGGGGTTGTCCTCCTGGTGGCACACCTCGTGTTCGTGGCCTGGGTCACGCTGCGCCCGCGGGACGTGCCCTGGGTACTGCCCACCAACCTGCATCCGTTCGCCGGGATCCGCGCCGACCTGAGGCTCGGCTGGCCGGAGGCCGCCCGGCGGATCGGTGCCGGACTGGGTCTGCTCGCCCCGCTGGGCCTGCTGCTGCCGCTGGTGCACGGCCGGCTCCGGGTCTCCCCGCTCGTCTCCCTGATCCGTACGGTCGCGGCGGGCGCGCTGCTGTCGCTGGCGATCGAGCTGCTGCAGACCGGCGTGCCCGGTCAGGTCGTGGACGTCGACTCACTGCTGCTGAACACCACGGGCGTGGCCCTCGCGCACGCCGCGGTGGTACCGGCGGCCCGGGCGTGGCTGCGCCGCAGGGGCGAACGCCGGGGGCACGCGGCCGCCCGTCAGGAGGAGGCGGCTCAGGGTCGGACCCCGAGGATTCCCAGGGTCGGGATCGCTCCGTAGGGCAAGGATTCTCGGGGTCGGGATAGCTCCGTGGAGTGACGCTTCGTCCGTTTCGTCTCCGTAGCGTTGAAGGCAGATGGAGGCAGCCGCAGGGGCCGCCTCGCTCCCCCGCTCTCGGCCTCGCCCGAGCGGGAGGGACCTCATCGCTCACCAAGGAGCCGTAGATGTCCAGTCTCGCCCGCCCCACCAACGGCCGCATGATCGGCGGAGTGTGCGCCGCGCTGGCCCGCCGCTTCGGCACCTCCGCGACGACCATGCGCGTGATCTTCCTGGTCTCCTGTCTGCTGCCGGGCCCGCAGTTCCTGCTCTACATAGCGCTGTGGATCCTGTTCCCGTCCGAGGACTCCGCGGGATCCTCCGGCTCGACGGACAAGACGCGCGCGGCCTGGTGATCCACGCCCACGCCAAAAGCCGTCGGGGCGCTCCCGGTTCCTCCCAGGCGCGCCCCGACGGCGTTCGTGTCCGTGGTGGCTCAGCCGACCGGCAGCCCGTTGACCGGCAGGCCGTGCGTGGGCAGGCCCTTCAGCGGCAGCCCGCCGAGCAGACCGGCGACCGGCTTGGTCGGGCCCCCCGCGAGCGCCTTCTCGGCGGCCGGCTGCGCGGCGGCCAGGCTGGTGGTGACGGCGGGCTGGGCCTGCGCCAGCGCCTCGGCGGCCCCCGGCAGCGCCGTTGCCACTTTCTCGGCCGGCAGCGTCTTGGTGACCCCGTCCAGGGCCTGCGTGGCGTCCGGGACGGCCGGTGCGGCGTTCGCGGCACCCGCACCGACGGCGGCGATGGCGGCACCGAGGGCGGCGACGCCGAGGGTCTTGGCAGCAGACTGCTTCATGATGAATGCGTCCTCGAATGGGATACGGGGAACCGATCGGTCCATGACCGTAAACACGAAAAGGGGGCCGCCGCAAACATCGAAATGCGGACGGATGGTGAACACCCGCCCGCATTCCATGCCCTCGCACACCCGGCCCTCAGCTCTCCTCCACCACAGAACCGCTGGTGGAAGCGGTCTGCTGGAACAGCCATTCGGATTTCAGCTCGGCATAACCAGGCTTGATCACGTCATTGATCATGGCGAGTCGTTCATCGAAAGGAATGAATGCTGACTTCATAGCATTGACCGAGAACCATTGCAGGTCGTCGAGCGTGTAACCGAACGCGTCGACAAGATGCTCGAATTCCCGGCTCATACTGGTGCCGGACATCAGCCGGTTGTCCGTGTTGACGGTGGCCCGGAAGTGGAGGCGGCGCAGCAGACCGATGGGGTGCTCGGCATAGGAGGAGGCCGCGCCGGTCTGGAGGTTGGAACTGGGGCACAGTTCCAGCGGGATGCGCTTGTCGCGGACGTAGGAGGCGAGCCGGCCGAGCGTCACGCCGCCGTCCTGTGCGACCTCGATGTCGTCGATGATGCGGACCCCGTGCCCGAGCCGGTCGGCTCCGCACCACTGCAGCGCCTGCCAGATGGACGGCAGCCCGAAGGCCTCACCTGCGTGGATGGTGAAGTGGTTGTTCTCCCGCTTCAGGTACTCGAAGGCGTCGAGGTGCCGGGTGGGCGGGAAGCCGGCCTCCGCGCCCGCGATGTCGAAGCCGACGACACCGAGATCCCGGTAGCGGTTGGCGAGTTCGGCGATCTCCAGGGCGCGGGCCGCGTGCCGCATGGCGGTCAGCAGGGCGCCCACGCGGATGCGACGGCCGCCCTGACGTGCCGTCCGCTCCCCTTCCCGGAAGCCCTCGTTGACGGCCTCGACGACCTCCTCGAGGCTCAGGCCGCCCTCGAGGTGCTGCTCGGGGGCGTAGCGCACCTCGGCGTAGACGACCCCGTCCTCGGCCAGGTCCTCGGCGCACTCCCGGGCGACCCGTACGAGCGCCTCCCGGGTCTGCATCACACCGACGGTGTGCGAGAAGGTCTCCAGGTACCGCTCCAGGGAACCGGAGTCGGCGGCCTCCCGGAACCAGACGCCCAGCTTGTCGGCGTCGGTCTCGGGGAGTTGGCCGTACCCGGTCTCCCGGGCGAGGTCGACGATCGTGCCGGGGCGCAGCCCGCCGTCGAGATGGTCGTGCAGCAGAACCTTGGGTGCGCGACGGATCTGGTCCGGACTCGGGGCGCCGCCCGCCTGGATGCTCTGGCTCGTCATTTCCGCACTCTACCTCCTACGCGCGTAGAACGCCCGCTGTACATCTCTGTCGATACGTAACGGTGACCGCCCGTACGGGTGGAGTACACCGCCACTTCTGACACTGTTCTGTCGTGACACACCAAACGACGCCGGTGCGCACGGCCCGGCTGGGGAGGGCGGTCGGCCCGGAGCCGACTGCGGTGAGCGGGGTGGTGCTGCTGCTCCCCGGCGGCGAGGAGGTCTCCGACCGCAGACCCTCCCCCATGTGGGCTGCCGCGTCCGTGCGCGGCCTCGGCCGAAGACTCGCGCGCACGGGCCGGGAAGAAGGGCTGGCCACCCATGTCGTTCACTACCGCTACCGCGGCTGGAACGGCGGCGCGGCGCGTCTGGCGGCGGACGCGGCCTGGGCCGCCGACGAGGCCGTACGGCGGTACGGGGACGTTCCCGTGTGCCTGGCGGGGGTCGGGATGGGCGGACGGGCGGCGCTGCGGGCGGCCGGGCACGAGGCGGTCACCTGCGTCCTCGCACTCGCACCGTGGCTGCCGCAGGACGATGTGGCCGCGCCACCCGAACCGGTGAAGCAGTTGGTGGGGCGGCGCGTGATGGTCGTGCACGGCACACATGACGAGCGCTCCGACCCGGAGTCTTCGTTCCGGCTGGCGGCGCGGGCGAAGAAGGCGAATCGGGACGTGTGCCGGTTCGAAGTGCACACCGACGGCCACGGGTTGCATCAGTACCGGGACGAAGTGCTGGCGCTGGCCGAGGATTTCGTGATGGGGGCGTTGTTCGGGCGGGGGTTCTCCCGCCCGGTCGAGGACGCGCTCGCGGCTCCGCCGCCACTGGGGCTGCGGATGCCGCTGGCCGCGGGGTTCGGCAAGTCGTTGCGCCGCTGACTCCGACTCCGTCAGGCCAGCAGGCTGCCCCTTCGCGACAGCAGGAACTTCTTGAAGGCGGCCACCGGGGGCGTGTCCGGGTGGCCGTCCAGCCAGGCGACGCCGATTTCGCGGACCGCGCGGGGGGCGGTGACCGTCAGCTCCGCCACGCCGGGGCGGGGCAGGACCGGCGGCGGGAGGAGCGCCACGCCCAGGCCCGCCGCGACCAGACCCCGCAGGGTCTCCGCCTCCTCGCCCTCGAAGGCGACCCGGGGGCGGAAGCCCGCCTCCTTGCAGAGGTCGTCGGTGATGCGGCGCAGGCCGTAGCCGGGTTCGAGGGTCACGAAGGCCTCGTCGGCGGCCTCGGCCAGGCGGACCCGCCTGCGGGCGGCGAGGCGATGGTCGGCGGGCACGACCAGGCGCAGTTTCTGCTCGTCGAGGCGCCGGGCGACGAGGTCCGGGGCGTCGGGGACCGGGGAGGTCAGACAGAGGTCCAGGTCGCCCGCGCGGAGCCCTTCGAGCATGGCCTCGCCGTAGTTCTGGACCAGGCTGAAGCGGACGCGTGGGTGGTCGGCGCGGAAGGCGTGGATCAGGCCGGGGACCGTCTCGGCGCCCATGGTGTGCAGGAAGCCGAACGCGACCTTGCCGGTCGCCGCGTCGGCGTCGGCGCGGACCTCGTCGGCGGCCCGTTCGATCTCCGCGAGGGCCCGTTCCACCGAGGCGAGGAAGGTGCGGCCCGCGGGGGTGAGGGAGACGGTACGGCCACGGCGGGCGAACAGGTCTACGCCCAGATCCTGTTCCAGGCGGACCATCGCCCGGGAGAGCGTCGACTGAGGGACGTTCATCTCCTGGGCGGCCCGCGTCACGTGTTCGGTGCGGGCGACGCCCGCGAAGTAGGCGAGCCGCGGCGCCAGCGACAGTGCCATGTCTTCCGTGTCACTGGACAGTGACAGGCGGGGCTGTGACCTCTGTTGATGCACCATGGGAACGATTATGACAAGTCTGTGCATTGGACGGATCAAACGGCACGTACGTAGGTTCGAAGCATGTCTCCCGCCAGTACCGGGGCGTCCACACTCGTGGGCGCCGCGCCCCTCGCCCCCGCCCCCGACTCCCGTCTGACCCCCGGCGGTCCCGGCTACCGCCGGATGAGCTTCGCGCTCTTCCTCGCCGGGGTGGCGACCTTCGCCCTCCTCTACTCCACGCAGGCGCTGCTGCCGCTGATCTCCGGTGACTTCGGGGTCGCGGCGAGCGAGGCGAGCTGGACGGTGGCGGCGGCGACCGGCGGACTGGCGCTGTTCGTGCTGCCGATGAGCGCCCTCTCCGAGCGCTACGGACGCCGTACGGTGATGACGGCCTCCCTGGCGGTCGCGGTGACCGTCGGCCTGCTGGTCCCCTTCGCGCCGTCGCTGGGCGCGCTGGTGGTGCTGCGGGCGGTGCAGGGCGCGGCCCTGGCCGGCCTGCCGGCCTCCGCGACCGCGTATCTGGCCGAGGAGGTCCGGCCGAAGGCCCTGGTCACCGCGATCGGCCTGTTCGTGGCGGGCAACAGCGTCGGCGGGATGAGCGGCCGGGTCATCACCGGCTGGGTCGCGCAGGAGTGGGGCTGGCGGGTCGCCGTAGGGGCGATCGGTGTGCTGGCCGTGGGCTGCGCCGTCGCGTTCCGTCTGCTGCTTCCCGCACCCCGGCACTTCCGGGCCGGCTCGCTGGCGCCCCGCGTCCTCCTGGGGACGGTCCGTGGGCACCTGTCCAACCCGCTGCTGCGCCGGCTGTACGCGATCGGCGCGCTGTTCATGACCGTCTTCGGCGGCGTGTACACGGTCATCGGCTACCGCCTCACGGAGGAGCCGTTCTCCCTGCCGCAGGGCATCGTCGGCTCGATCTTCCTGGTGTACCTGGTCGGTACGGTGTCGGCGTCGACGGCCGGCCGGCTGGTGGGCCGGCTCGGGCGGCGCGGGTCGCTGTACCTGGCGGGCGGCACCACGGCGGCCGGTCTGCTGCTCTCCCTCGCCGGCTCCCTCGCCCTCGTCCTGCTGGGCCTGGTGCTGATCACGGCGGGCTTCTTCGCGGGGCACGCGGTGGCGTCCTCGGCGGTCAGCAAGACGGCGGCCACCGGCCGCGCCCAGGCCTCCGCGCTCTACCAGTCCGCGTACTACATAGGCTCCAGCGCCGGTTCCACGGTCGGCGCGCTGGCCTTCCACGCGGGCGGCTGGGCGGGCACGGTCGGGGTGGGCGTACTGGCGGTGCTCGGCGTCGTGACGATCACCCTGCTCGGAACACGGGCGGCCCGCCGGGAGACACTCGTCCCCGCACACTGAGCGTCCCCTTCGTTCCCCCCTGCTCAGCACCGGTTGTCAGTGGCGGCCCGCAGCCTCCGCCGGACGACTGGGCCGAGCAGGGGGTTTTCGACGGTGGAGTTCCGGGCCGAGCGAAACGACCTGGTGGAGGCGGTCGCCTGGGCGGCCCGCGCACTGCCCGCCCGCACCCCCGTCCCCGTACTGGGCGGGCTGCTGCTGGAGGCGGCTGAGCGTGTCGGGGTTCGACTTCGAGACGGCGACGCGGCGGGGTGGAACAAGCTCGGTTCTGTGGTGTCAGCCCGCCTTCGGCAGCCGGAGCGTGGCGATGGCTCCGCCGTCGGCGGCGTTCGAGAAGAGCAGCGACGCGCCGATGACCTGGGCCTGGCCCGAGGCGACTGTCAGCCCGAGACCGTGCCCGCGGCCGCGCTCGGCGGCTCCGGTGCGAAAGCGCTGCGGCCCTTCGGAGAGGAGGCTGTCGGGAAAGCCGGAGCCATGGTCGCGGACGGCGACGGTCGTGTCCTCGACGGTGACCTCGACCGGCCCGGCGCCGTGGCGGTGGGCGTTGACGATCAGGTTGGCGAGGATCCGGTCGAGTCGGCGGGGGTCTGTCTCCACCACGGCCGGCGCGGCGCCGACCGCGAACCGTGCCTTGAGGCCGGTGCGGGACAGCGAGTCCCGGACCACATCGGGGAGTACGACGGGCCGCAGGTCGGCGCGTTCCACACCGGCGTCGAGCCGGGAAATCTCCAACAGGTCCTCGACGAGGGTGCGCAGCACCCGGACCCGGTCCCTGACGAGATCGGTGGCCTCGCTCTCGGGGAGGAGTTCGGCGGAGGTGACCAGACCCATCAGTGGGGTGCGCAGTTCGTGCGCGACATCGGCGGTGAAACGCTGCTCACTGCGCAGCCGGTCCTGCAGGCTGTCGGCCATCGAGTCGACGGTGGCCGAGATCTCGGTGATCTCGTCGCCCGCCCGGCCGCCCACCTCGGTTCTGGCGGCCAGGTCGCCCGAGGCGATGCGCCGTGCGGTGCGCGCCACCCGCCGCAGACGGCGGTTGAGGAGTTCGGCGGCGAGGGCGGACAGGGGGATGACGACGGCCAGCGCGGCCAGTGAGTATTTCCGCATGTGCCGGTCCAGGGCGCGGCGGCTGAGCTGGTCGGGAGTCATGTCGACCGAGATCGCCGCAAGGCGCCCGTCCGGCATCCGCTTGCCGGCCCACATCCGCGGCCGGTACTCATCGCTGTCGTCGTACATGGCGGCACTCCCGTGTTCCTGGACCATCCGTACCAGGTCTGTCGGCATCTCCCCGGAAGCCTGCGTCAGGCCGTCGTTCCCGCTGCCGCTCTGTGCCGAGAGGGCGGTGTCCAAGGCGGTGTATGCCTTGGCCGCGCCGTCGTTCATGGACCGCTCGTAGGTGCTGTGGTGCACCAGCAGCCCGACCGTCAGCGCGATGCCGCAGCACGCCGCGGCCACCAACAGGGCGATCTTCCAGCGCAGGGAGCGCCAGTTGAGCAGGGTCCGTTTGGTTCCCGAGTCGAACAGGGTCCGTGGGGTTCCCATTCAGCGCCTCAGCTTGTAGCCGAAGCCTCGGACCGTCTCGATACGCTCGGCGCCGATCTTCTTTCGCAACCGCTGCACGCACAGGTCGACCACACGACTGTCGCCGTCCCAGCCGTAGTCCCACACGTTGCGCAGCAGGGTCTGCCGGTCCAGGACGATGCCGGGGTGTGCGACGAACTCCAGCAGCAGCCGAAGTTCGGTAGGGGCCAGCGCGACCGGCTCACCGGCCAGGAACACTTCCAGGCCGGCCGTGTCGATGGCCAGGTCTCCGAAGACGAGCCGGGCGCGCTGAACGCGGGGGGTGCTCTGATCAAGACGGGCCGACCCGTCCGGCGGGCGGACTCTGGATCCGCCCGCCGACGCGACGGCAGCATCTGCCGGTGCCTCGGTCGGCGCGAACGTGGCGCGGCGCAGCAGCGATCGGATCCGGGCCACCAGCACCGCGGTGTCGACCGGCTTGACGACATAGTCGTCGGCGCCCGCCTCCAGGCCGGAAACGACATCCAGTGTGTCCCCGCGGGCCGACATCATCAGGATCGGAGCCGTGCTGGTCTCCCGGATCCGGCGGCACAACCCGATGCCGTCGAGCTCCGGCAGCATGACGTCCAGCAACAGCAGGTCGTACCTGCCCTCCCTGAACAGTTCGAGCCCGGTCAGTCCGTCACCGGCGGAGGTGACCCGGTAGCCGTAGCGCTCCAGCGCCATCGCGACCGACCTGCGGATCACCTCGTCGTCCTCGACGAGCAGGATCGTCACGGGCACCGGGGCGTCTCCCCCGGCCGCTGGAACCGACATCTCTCCCCATCAGACGTAGGTGCTGAAGGCCCGTCATCCGACGGAGAATCCTTCCCTGCCGAATTCTGCCTGCACCGTGCCCGCGCCGGGGCTGGTCTCGCCGGTGTTGTTGATCAGATCACGGTGCGTGGGTCCGGGAGCTCGCTGCGCCGGTCCTGGTCACTTCGGCGGCCGTCGCCGCACCCTCACCGGGGCGTGGCCCCGGTGAGGGTGCAGCCCGGGTGGGACAGGTCCAGCTTTGACCCCTCGGTCAGGCAGGCCGCGATCAGGTAAACCTGCTGGCCGTAGCTTCGGCCCTGCACGGAGGTCACGGCTCCGTCCGGGCCCACTTCGCAGGGGTTGTTGTCGGTGCACTGTTCGCCGGCTTCGTTGTGGGTGTTGTGGATCCCCACGACCGTGGTGCCGTCGGGGGCCAGCAGGGCCGAACCGGAGGTGCCGTGCCAGGGGGAGCAGTCTTCGCTGGTGGCGTAGCGGATCGAGTCGTCCTGCTGGTAGCCGCCCTCCCGCAGGTGCGTGACCACGGCCTCGGCGGTGCAGTCAAGGCGGCGGCTGGCGTACGCCATGGTCAGCGGGTCGCCTGCGCGCACGGGGGTGGAGGTGAGTTGGAAGACTTTGGCGCCCTCGGCCTTCAACTGCGCGTAGGTCTCGTCCAGGCGGTAGAGCGCGATGTCGGTGCCGGTCATCGTCGCGTACACCAGCCGTTTCGCATGGGCGGTGGTCTGAGGGTAGCCCTGACGGTCGGCGATCGGCACCTCACGGTCGGCCGGCCGGTCCACCAGCGCGGTCCCAGGCTCGGGCCGCTGTTCCTGCACACAGTGACCGTTGGTCAGCAGCAGCGCCGGATCCTGCGGCCGGGAAGCCGGGGTGCTGACCACCGAGCCTACGCAGTTGCCCAGGTCCGCCGCGCCTTCCACGTTCGGAATCTGGTCGTCGGGGGGCACGTTGGTGCCGGTGATGATGCCGTTGATCCAGTCGGCGTGCCTGGTGACATCGGTGTACAGCGTTTTGCCGCTTTCATCGGGGCCGCTGACCACACCGGCCACCGCCCACTGGTCGCCCTCGCGGACCAGCGCAGGCCCACCGGAGTCCATGTTCGACGCGGCGACCTTGCCGTCGGCGCTACCGACGCACAACTCTCCGCTGTCCGCGTGTGACGGACACGTCGAGATCGGCTGCACAACGGTGTCAGCCTCCTGCAGCCGTTTCGGGAAGCACGCCGGATCGGTGCTGTCGTCGCAGGTCATGCCCCAGCCCATGATGCGGACGGGCGTGTTGTCCGCCGGCGTGGACGACGCAATCCGCACGGGCTTGGCCCGAACCGGGGTCCGCAGGTGCATCAACGCCATGTCCCGGCCCCAGAACCCCCCGTCATCGCGACTGGTCGCCAGCCGGTAGTAGTGGTCGACTTCGGCGACCTCGCCTCCGGACGTGGTGTCCAGTGACCCGACCCGAACCTTCCAGCCACGCGGGACACCTACCTTCGCATCAGTAGGGTTCCGGCCGGCGCAGTGACTGGCGGTCAGGACCCATTGCGGCGCCAGGACCTCCACCCCACAGCCGTGTCCGTCCGGGCGCGGCGGCGCGGGGTAGGACGGCTGGAACGAGCCCATGAACGAGTAAGCCTGCGTTGACTCGGTGCCACCCACGATGCCCTGCGCCGGTAAGGCGGCCATCACGGTCGCGGTCAGTGCGACCCCCGTCGTCAGGACGGCGGCCGCCCTTGGGCTGATCAACTTGAGCATGAGTCACTCGCCCTTTCGTCCGCCCCGGGCCATCGCTCCGGAGGGTTTGTACGGAGGAACGGCACCCGGCCGTCCCGTCGGCCCAGATCCTGGACCCGGCGGTCCGCCGGCGGGTCTCACCCGCGTATCAAGCGCCGCACGGCAGCCGCTCAGTTGTGTATCCGTGCGCGGGCGGGCCGGGGCCGGTCCTCGAACGCGGGCAGTGCCGACGCTGCATGGGCGGATCAGAAGTGCGCAGTGATCCCGAACGCTTCGCGGAGCTGGGCCATGTCGTGGTGATCCCGGTCGGTGGGCTCCTTCGGGGCGCAGGGGCTGCGGCTGGAGCTGCTGGGGACGGGCCGGCGGGCACTGCTGGGCGCGGCGGACACTCCGGACACCCATCGGCATCTGCTGATGTCCGTGAAGCAGCTCGTCTGACCTGGCGCGTCTGACCTGATGCTTCTGACCTGGCCCTTCGCCGGCTCGGCAGGCCGTTGTCGGTGGGCTGCGGTAGCTTCCGAAGTGCTGGGCGCAAAGGCGCGTGACAGGACGGCCACAGGGGCGGGTGGACGACGATGAGTGACAGTACGGCAGGCACCGCGACGGTCGAGGACCTCGACGCCCGGCTGGAGAGGCACCGGGTCGAGCTGACGGGTTACTGCTACCGCATGCTCGGCTCGTCCTTCGAGGCGGAGGACGCGGTGCAGGACACCCTGCTGCGGGCGTGGCGGAGCTACGACAAGTTCGAGGGCCGCTCCAGTCTGCGCTCGTGGCTGTACCGGATCGCGACGAACGTCTGCCTGGACATGCTGACGGCGGGCAGCAAGCGGGCCAGGCCGATGGATCTGTCGGAGGCCACCCCGCTGGCTCAGGCGGCCCTCTCCCCCCGCCCCGAGAACACCTGGCTGGAGCCGATGCCGGACGCGCGTGTGCTGCCGACGGTCCAGGACCCCGCGGAGGCCGCGGTCGCCAAGGAGTCGGTGCGGCTGGCGTTCTTGGCCGCGCTGCAGCAGCTGCCTCCGAAGCAGCGCGCGGTGCTGATCCTGCGGGAGGTGCTGGCGTGGAGGGCGAGCGAGGTCGCCGAACTGCTCGACACCTCGGTCGCCTCGGTCAACAGCGCGCTCCAGCGGGCGCGGGCGACGCTCGCGGAGCGGGCCGAGGCGGGGGCGGACGCGAAGGTGTCCGACCCGCTGGACGAGGAGCAGCAGAAGCTCCTCGAACGCTACGTGGCGGCCTTCGAGGGCTATGACATGACGGCCCTGACGGCGTTGCTCCACGAGGACGCGATCATGACGATGCCGCCGTTCGACCTGTGGCTCACGGGCCACGAGGACATCACGGGCTTCATGACGACGATCGGCTCGGCCTGCGAGGGCTCCCGGCTGCTGCCGGTCCAGGTGAACGGCCTGCCGGGCTTCGCCCAGTACAAGCCCGACCCGGAGAAGGGCGGTTTCTCCCCCTGGGCGATACAGGTCCTGGAGATCTCAGACGGCCGCCTCACCGGGTTCCACTTCTACCTCGACACCCAGCGCTGGTTCCCCCTCTTCGGCGTCCCCCTCCACCTCGACGGGGAGGCCGACGAGATCGAGCAGGGCGCGTAGGGCGGGGTCGGGGGCGCGCAGGCGGATGTGTCCCCCGGCCCGCCTCGCGGCGAGCTGAAGGCGGGCCAGCAGGTCCACGGCGGCGAGCCCGGGCGGCCCGATCCCGGCCACGTCGCATACGACGACCCCTGCGCCACCGGCCTCCAGCAGGGCCCGCACGTCCTCGGTGAGCCCTGTCACCTGGTCGGCGGTGACGGGACCGGTCAGCATCAGCACAGGCGTCGTCTCGGGGTCCACGTGCGGTAGACCCCGGGAGGGGGTTCAACTCATCGGGAACTCGCCGGTGTCGACGGTGATGTCGAACGGGGCCGGGATCTTGAGGGGCTCTCCGAACTTGGCGACGCTCAGCGGGCGGTAGACATCGCCCTTCGGTTCGCCGTAGAGCGTTGCCGTAGGACCTTCGGGAGCCCACCTGTCGACGAGGAGGTGGAGCGGGATGCCTGCGGTCGCATAGGCAGCGGGCTTGCTGATGCGGTCATGGCGGGCGTTGGACTTGGAGGTGACCTCGACCACAAGCTCGGCGAGACCGGCCGGTACGTAGGTGTCCGCCTCGGGGTTCTCCAGCACCGGAGCCACCACCAGGTCCGGGATGAGCATGCCCAGGCGGGACGGAACCGCGACGGCCAGCGTCTGGAAGATCCCCCAGTCCTCGGGAATCACGGAGTAGAGGCGGCGCTGGATGCGTTCCGCGATGACGTTGTGGCGGTACGCGGGAGCAGGTGACACGGTGATGATCCCCTCGATGATCTCCACCCTGCTGCCCTCGGGCCATTCCATCTCCTCCCAGAACCGGACGAGGTCGTCCCAGCTCAGCTCGGGGTCGTGGCCCACGGTGAGTGCGCTCATGGCGGTCTCCTCTTCGGTGCGTCACCGAGTCCAGCATGCCGAACGGGACCGGCGGGGGTCCACCGATCCCGTTCACCCGACCGAGAGATCCCCTGGTCAGGCGATACGTTCCAGCACTACCGGGGACGCCGTGAAGGTCGTACCGGGGGCGTCGATGTCGTAGGAGCCCGTCACCGCTTCGAGGGCGTACGCGAAGCGTTCGGGGGTGTCCGTGTGGAGGGTCAGCAGGGGCTGGCCCTCCGTCACCGTGTCGCCGGGCTTGGCGTGCATCTCCACGCCCGCGCCCGCCTGCACCGGGTCCTCCTTGCGGGCGCGGCCCGCGCCCAGGCGCCAGGCGGCGATGCCGATGTCGTAGGCGTCGAGGCGGGTCAGGACCCCGGAGGCGGGGGCGGTCACCACGTGCTGCTCGCGGGCCACCGGCAGTTCCGCGTCCGGGTCGCCGCCCTGGGCCGCGATCATGCGGCGCCAGACGTCCATCGCGGAGCCGTCGGCGAGGGCCTTCGCCGGGTCTGCGTCCTTCACTCCGGCCGCGTCGAGCATCTCGCGGGCGAGCGCGATGGTCAGTTCCACGACGTCCTTCGGGCCGCCGCCCGCCAGGACCTCGACCGATTCGCGGACCTCCAGGGCGTTGCCGGCGGTGAGACCGAGGGGCGTGGACATGTCCGTCAGCAGCGCGACCGTCCTCACGCCGTGGTCCGTGCCCAGGCCGACCATCGTGGAGGCCAGTTCGCGGGCGTCCTCGATGGTCTTCATGAAGGCGCCCGTGCCGACCTTGACGTCCAGGACCAGCGAGCCCGTGCCCTCGGCGATCTTCTTCGACATGATCGAGGAGGCGATGAGCGGGATCGCCTCGACCGTGCCGGTCACGTCACGGAGGGCGTAGAGCTTCTTGTCGGCGGGGGCCAGGCCGTCGCCGGCCGCGCAGATCACCGCGCCCGTCCCTTCCAGGACCGACAGCATCTCCTCGTTCGACAGCAGCGCGCGCCAGCCGGGGATCGACTCCAGCTTGTCCAGGGTGCCGCCGGTGTGGCCGAGGCCGCGGCCGGACAGCTGCGGGACGGCCGCCCCGCAGGCCGCGACCAGCGGGGCGAGCGGCAGCGTGATCTTGTCGCCGACGCCGCCCGTGGAGTGCTTGTCGGCGGTCGGACGGGACAGGGCCGAGAAGTCCATGCGCTCGCCGGAGGCGATCATCGCCGCCGTCCAGCGGGCGATCTCCCGGCGGTTCATGCCGTTGAGCAGGATCGCCATGTTGAGGGCGGCCATCTGGTAGTCGGCCACCTCCCCGCGGGTGTACGCGTCGATGACCCAGTCGATCTGCTCGTCGCTCAGCTCACCGCGGTCCCGCTTGGTACGGATGACGGAGATGGCGTCCATGGCCATGGCTTTCCTTCCAGCGTTCAGAAGCCGCGCGACCCCTCTGCGCCACAGCGATTCAGAGGGGCCGCACGGAATTGCTCAGTTGGTGAGGTGCTCCGGCCCGAAGGCCTGCGGGAGCATCTCGGCGAGGGGCAGGATCCCGGCCGGCGTCTCCAGCAGAAGCGCCGGGCCGCCGAACTCGTGGAGCAGCTGGCGGCAGCGGCCGCACGGTACGAGGATCTCGCCGCGGCCGTCCACACAGGTGAAGTGCGTGAGCCGGCCGCCGCCGGTGTTCTGGAGTTCGGATACCAGCCCGCATTCGGCGCACAGGCCGAGCCCGTAGGAGGCGTTCTCCACGTTGCAGCCCGACACGATCCGGCCGTCGTCGACGAGGGCCGCCACGCCGACCGGGAAGCCGGAGTACGGGGCGTACGCCCGGGACATGGCGTCCCGGGCCACCGCGCGCAGCTTCTCCCAGTCGACCGAGTGGTCCGGCGTGGCGGCGGGGGTCACTTGCCCTGCCCCTTCCGGTACCGCATGCCGTCGGCCTTCGGCATTCGCAGGCGCTGCGCGGACAGCGACAGCACGAGCAGGGTGACGACGTAGGGGGTGGCTCCCACGAAGTCGTTGGGCACCTCGTCGGTGACCAGGTACCAGAGCAGGACGAGCGCGGCGACGAAGAGGGCGATCCCGCCCTGCCAGTGCGCCTTGCGGTACAGCTTCCAGCCCGCGAGCAGCGCGAGCAGGACGACCAGCACGAGCAGCAGCGCGTGCACGGTCTGGCCGCCGTTGCGCAGCTGAAGCGCGTCCGAGTAACCGAACAGTCCGGCGCCCATCGCGAGCCCACCGGGTCGCCAGTTGCCGAAGATCATGGCCGCGAGGCCGATGTAGCCGCGTCCGCCGGTCTGGCTCTCCAGGTAGATGTGCGAGGTGACCAGCGCGAGGAAGGCGCCGCCGAGGCCGGCGAGGCCGCCGGAGACGGCCACGGCCGCGTACTTGTACTTGTAGACGTTGACGCCGAGCGACTCCGCGGCGACCGGGTTCTCACCGCAGGAGCGCAGCCGGAGACCGAACGGGGTGCGCCACAGAACCCACCAGCTGCCGACGAACAGCAGCGCGGCCATGATCGTCACCACGGACAGGTCGGTGACCAGGCCGCCGAGGATGCCCGCGAGGTCGGAGAGCAGGAACCAGTGGTGCTTCTCGATGGAGTTCAGGGCGTCCGAGAGACCGGGCACGTCGACGCTGGGCAGCGAGTCCGAGGGCGGGGACTGCTTGGGGTTGCCGCCCGCCTCCGCGGCCTTGCCGTCGGAGAAGAAGAGCTTGGCGAGGTACTGCGTGATGCCGAGCGCGAGCAGGTTGACGGCGACACCGGAGACGATGTGGTCGACACCGAAGGTGATGGTCGCGACGGCGTGCACCAGGCCGCCGAGGACGCCGAAGCCGATGCCGCACAGCAGACCGAGCCAGGGGCTGGACTGCCAGCCGATCCAGCCGGCGCCGAAGGTGCCGAGGATCATCATGCCCTCGAGGCCGATGTTGACCACGCCGGAGCGCTCGGACCACAGACCGGCGAGACCGGCGAGACCGATGGGCACGGCGAGGCCGAGCGCGGCGGAGACCTGTCCCTCGGAGGTGAGCTGGTTGGCGCCGGTGATGACGCGGATCGCGGACACGAGCAGCAGCGCACCCGCGACGATCATGAGGATCTGGCTGAGCGAGCGGCCGGAGCCCTTGGGCGCGGTCTCCGCCTTGGGCGCCGCGGGGGGCGGCGTGTCGGTCATCGTGGCAGTCATCACGCCACCTCCTGCTTCTCGGTCGGGGCGGCGGCCTGGGCGGCGAGCTCGGCGCCGACCCGCTGCTGCTGACGCTTGAGGCCGTAGCGCCGTACGACCTCGTAGGCGATGACGACGCACAGGACGATGACGCCCTGGATGACGCCGAGGATTTCCTTGTCGTAGCCCTGGAACTCCAGGTGGTTGGTGGTGCGCTCCAGGAAGCCCCACAGCAGGGCGCCGAGCGCGATACCGATCGGGTTGTTGCGGCCGAGCAGCGCAATCGCGATGCCGGTGAAGCCGATGCCCGCCGGGAAGTCGTTGCCGAACTGGTGGCTGTCGTTCAGCAGGGTCGGCATGCCGATCAGACCGGCCACCGCGCCCGAGATGACCATGCTGGTGGCGATCATCTTCTTGACGGACACGCCGCTCGCGGAGGCCGCGGTCTCGGACTGGCCGACAGTGCGCAGGTCGAAGCCGAACCGGGTGCGGCCGAGCACGAACCAGTACGCGATGCCGATGAGCACGGCGATGAAGATGAAGCCCCACAGCACACCGGAGGCGCCGGTGTCGATGGTGAAGAAGTACGACGACTTGGGCAGCGGTGTGGTGCGCACGGTGGTGCCCGCCTCGTCGAGCTCGGCGAGCTTCCCGGGCTGGAGCAGGTAGGCGATGATCGCGGTGGCGATCGAGTTGAGCATGATGGTCGAGATGACCTCGCTGACGCCCCGGGTCACCTTGAGGATGCCCGCGATGGCTGCCCACGCTGCGCCGGTCGCCATGGCGCACAGGATGATCAGCGGGATGGCGATCCAGCCCGGTGCGGTCAGCGCGCCGCCGAGGACCGCGGCGATGAACGCGGCGAGCCGGTACTGGCCGTCGACGCCGATGTTGAACAGGTTCATACGGAAGCCGATGGCCACCGCGACACCCGCGAGGTAGTACGTCGTCGCCTTGTTCAGAATGTAGACCTGGCTGTCGCTGGCGGAGCCGTAGGTCGCCATGTCGCTGAAGGCGTCGCCCGGGTTCTTGCCGGTGGCGAGGATCACCAGGGTGGTGACGACGATCGCGGCGACGAGCGCCAGCAGCGGCGCCGCGATGCCGAGGAGCAGCCGCTCCTTGTCGATGCGTTGGGTCAGCTTGTTCATCGGGCGTCGTCCTCTGTGTGCTCCAGGTGGCCGGTGGCCGCACCCGTCATGGCGGAGCCGAGCTCCTCGGGGGTGACCGTGGCGGGGTCGGCGTCGGCGACCAGGCGGCCGCGGTACATCACCCGCAGAGTGTCGGAGAGTCCGATGAGCTCGTCCAGGTCGGCGGAGATCAGCAGTACGGCCAGGCCCTCGCGGCGGGCCTCGCGGATGTGGTCCCAGATGGCGGCCTGGGCACCGACGTCCACGCCGCGGGTGGGGTGGGCGGCGATGAGCAGCTTCGGCGCGTGGCTCATCTCGCGGCCGACGATCAGCTTCTGCTGGTTGCCGCCGGACAGCGAGGCGGCGGTCACCTCGATGCCGGGCGTACGGACGTCGTAGGCGCTGATGATGCGCTCGGTGTCGGCGCGCGCCGCCTTGATGTCGAGCAGTCCGCCGCGCGAGTTGGGGCGCTCGGTGACATGGCCGAGGATACGGTTCTCCCACAGCGGCGCCTCGAGGAGCAGGCCGTGGCGGTGGCGGTCCTCGGGGATGTAGCCGACGCCGGCCTCGCGGCGGGCGCGGGTGGGGACGCGGGAGATGTCGTCGCCGTCGAGCGTGATGACGCCGGCGCCGGGAGCGCGTATGCCCATGATCGCCTCGACCAGTTCGGACTGGCCGTTGCCCTCCACGCCGGCGATGCCGAGGACCTCGCCCTTGTGGATGGTGAAGGAGATCTCGTCGAGGATGATCCGCTCGACGCCGTCGAGGTCGGTCTGGGTCAGGTGCAGTCCGTCCACGTTGAGCAGCGGGACGTCGGTGACGGTGGACTCCTCCGTCTCCGGCGTGGGCAGTTCGCTGCCGACCATCAGCTCGGCGAGCTGCTTGGTGGTGGTGTTCCCCGGCTCGACCGTGCCGACGGTGGTGCCGCGCCGGATGACGGTGATCTCGTCGGCGACGGACAGCACCTCGCCCAGCTTGTGGGAGATGAAGATGACGGTGAGCCCCTCGGCCTTCAGCTCGCGCAGGTTGTCGAAGAGGGCGTCGACCTCCTGCGGCACGAGGACGGCGGTGGGCTCGTCGAGGATGAGGGTCTTGGCGCCGCGGTAGAGGACCTTGAGGATCTCCACGCGCTGGCGGTCGGCGACGCCGAGCTCTTCCATGAGGACGTCGGGCCGGACGTTCAGCCCGTAGGCGTCGGAGATCTCCTTGATCTTCGTGCGGGCCTTGCCCCCGATGCCGTACAGCTTCTCCGCACCGAGGACGACGTTCTCGAGGACGGTGAGGTTGTCGGCGAGCATGAAGTGCTGGTGCACCATGCCGATGCCGCGGGCGATGGCGTCGGCGGGGTTGTGAAAGGTGACCCGCTCGCCGCCCACCGTGATGGTTCCCTCGTCCGGCTGCTGCATGCCGTAGAGGATCTTCATCAGGGTGGACTTGCCGGCGCCGTTCTCACCGCACAGGGCGTGGACGGTGCCGCTGCGGACGGTGATGTCGATGTCGCGGTTGGCGACGACGCCGGGGAATCGCTTGGTGATGCCGCGCAGTTCGACGGCAGCGGGAGGGCTGGACGCGTTGATGGCGCACTCTCCTCGGGGAAAGGGGCTGCGTAGGGGAGGGCAGGCGTCGGCGACGCTAGCGCGACAACTCAATGCTACACGCGTAGAGTTGACACATTGTTATGGCTCGGCGAGGGGATGTGGAAACGCCCCTCGCCGAGCCTTGTGGTCCGACGGGAACCGTCAGGTCACGGGGTGGTCTTGACCGTGATGGTGCCGGCGACGATCTTCTGCTTGGCCGCGTCCAGCTGGGCCTTGATGTCGTCGATGAAGCCACCGCTGGTGGCCAGCGAGACACCGTCCTTGGCGAGCGAGTAGTTGTTGGTGCCCGTCAGCGGCTTGGTGTCGTGCACGGACTTGATGAAGTCGTAGACACCGACGTCGACGTTCTTGACCATCGAGGTCAGGATCGAGCTCTTGTACTTGGCCAGACCCGGGATGTTGTACTGGTCGGAGTCCACGCCGATGGCCCAGGCGCCCTTGACGCCGTTGACGGCCTCGATCGCGCCGTTGCCGGAGGAGCCGGCCGCCGAGTAGATCACGTCGGCGCCGTTGTCGAGCATGCCGGACGCGGCCGCCTTGCCCTTGTCGGGGCTGGCGAAACCGGAGAAGTCCGAGCCGTGGCTCAGGTACTGCGTGTCGACCTTGATCTTCGAGTTCGTGTCGTGGACGCCCTGGACGTAGCCCGCCTCGAACTTCTTGATCAGCGGGACGTCGACGCCGCCGATGAAGCCGACGTGGTCCTTCTTGGTCTTCAGCGCCGCGGCGACGCCGGCCAGGTAGGAGCCCTGCTCCTCGGTGAAGGTGATGCTGTCGACGTTCTTGGCGTCCACCACCGAGTCGACGATGCCGAAGCTGACCTTCGGGTACTTCGCGGCGATCTTGGCCATCGAGGTGGCGTACGAGAAGCCGACACCTACGATCGGGTTGTAGCCCGCGTCGGCGAGGTCCGTGAGGCGCTGCTCACGGTCGGCCTCGGTGTCGGAGGTCTTGGCGGTCAGCTCCTTGATCGAGCCGCCGAACTCGGCCTTGGCCTTGTCGGCGCCGCGCGCGGCGGAGTCGTTGAAGGAGCGGTCACCACGACCGCCGACGTCGAAGGCGAGACCGATCTTGACGCCCGTGCCGCCGCTCGCGGAGGCGGAGGACTTCGAGTCGTTCTCGGAAGAGGTGCTGCCACAGGCAGTGGCAGTCAGTGCGAGAGCTGCGGTGGCTATACACGCAGCGGAAAGCTTGGCTACCCGGCGCACGGGCTGGCTCCTTCACCTGACCTGAGCGCCGTGTCGGCGCTTGACGTGAGCACCCATGCCGGTGCTCAGGCCTGCACGCCTTGCGGCGTCGGCTTCGCGGCATCGTAACGCGCGTAGATGTCAGAAAATAACCCGTAGGGAAGCCGTTATCGATTCGAGGCAAACGACGTCTGAACTCGTACTCTGACGGCTTCCGCGCCCTTGATTTCCATCAGCGCACGATTGGCTTACAACAGTGTTGCGCCGGTTGGCGGAGCGGCCCCCGAAGGGGCCGCCTGTTTCATCGCCGGGTCGCCGCGTCGAGCAGGGCGGCCGCCGTGAACAGCTCCACGCCCACGGTGATCGCGTATTCGTCGGCGTCGAAGTCGCCCTGGTGCAGGTCGCGGACGGTGCGCTCGCCGGGGGGCCGGACCCCGAGGCGGGCCATGGCGCCGGGGACGCGCTCCAGGTACCAGGAGAAGTCCTCGCCGCCGAGGCTCTGGTCGGTGCCCTCGACGGAGTCCGCGCCGCGCCGGGCGGTCATGGCGTCGCGCAGTAGGCCGGCCACCTCGGCGTCGTTGACGACGGGCGGGACGCCGCGCACATAGTTGATCTCGGACTTGGCGCGGTGCAGGTTGGCGACCTCGTCGATCGCGGCGACGACGATGTCCGGCGCCTGGCGCCAGGCCTCGATGTCCAGGCAGCGCACGGTGCCGGAGAGCTCCGCGTGCTGCGGGATCACGTTGGGCGCGTGGCCGCTCTCGATCCGGCCCCAGGTGACCGCGAGACCGGCCCGGGTGTCCACGCGCCGGCCGACGAGGGCGGGCACGTCCGTCACGACCCGGGCGACCGCGGTGACCAGGTCGGTGGTGAGGTGCGGGCGGGCGGTGTGGCCGCCGGGCCCGTCGAGGGCGATCTCCAGCCGGTCGCAGGCGGAGGTGATGGCACCCTCGCGCAGTCCGATCCGCCCGGCGTCGACGCGGGGGTCGCAGTGCACGCCGATGATCCGGCCGACCCCGTCGAGCGCGCCGCACTCGATGGCGTCGGCGGCGCCGCCGGGGAGCACCTCCTCGGCGGGCTGGAAGATCAGCCGGACGGGGCGCGGCAGACGGCCCTGCCGGTGCAGGTCGGCGAGGACGAGGCCGGCGCCGAGGACGACGGTGGTGTGCACGTCGTGGCCGCAGGCGTGGGCCCGGTCCGGGACCGTCGAGCGGTACGCGCACTCGGTCTTCGTGTCCGGGATGGGCAGGGCGTCGATGTCGGCGCGCAGGGCGAGGACGGGGGCGCCCCCGTTCGGCTTCCCCTCCTCGATCCCGATGTCGCAGATGAGACCGGTTCCGATGGTCAGCACGCGCGGCTTGAGGCCCGCCTTCTCCAGGCGGGCCTTGATCGCGGCGGTCGTACGGAACTCCTGGTTGCCGAGCTCGGGGTGCATGTGCATGTCGCGACGGAAGGCGACGAGCTCCGCACGCAGAGCTTCCGGCAGCACGCCAGGCAGAGAAGGGTCGGCCTCGGACTCTCGGGACGTCAATTGCTTCACCCTCTGAAGGGTAGGACGCCGAGGCGGTCAACTGACCCACGATCAACAAAAGTTCAACCCGATAGGGGGAGAAAAGTTGGCCGCGCGGCGCATGGCTGGTGTGGGGGACGGGTAAACTCGGCCGGCTTTCCGGCTGAGCGGATCATGAGAGCGGTCCTGATGGTGGGGACCTGGGATCCGACCCGCGGCTTGGTTTCTTTTCCTCCACGCATACCACGCGGGGCTGGTGGGGCGCTGTGCGTGTCCACGTGGCGGGATCACCGCCCGGATCCCGGAAGCATCACCTCCGCGTGGCGTTTCCGCCACGTCGGGGGCGGGACAGGGGCCCGGCGGGCACCTTGTCGAACATGGAGACGATGACGTGCGGGTGCGGCGAGGAACACATCCCCGGGATGCTGGCGCGGTACGGACTGCTGGGGGCGACGGCGCTGGTTCTGGGCACGCTGGTGGTCATGACCCTGGCGGGGTGGGCGCTGGTGGGGGTCGTGTGGGCGGTGGGGCGGTGGAGGAGGGCTCCGGAGAGCGGCGAGGCGAGCGGCCCGGGGGAAGACGGGGACGGGAGCGGGGAAGAAAGCTTCCTCGACGGGTTCGGCCGGTGGGAGGAGCACGGCGGGCCGCCGTGAGGCGGATGCGGGCCTGCGGGCACCGCGCGGCCGGCGGCGGTCCGCCCGGACGCGGCGCCATGACGGTGACGGCCGGGCCGGGACTGACGGCGTCGATGCGGATCCCGTCGGCGATGTGATCCATCGCACCGTCGGCTGATCGCACCGTTCACCCGGGGGTCGGCCGCCGGTCGGCCGTCCTTCGGACGCGGGCGGCCCCGCCCCGGTAGTGTGCGCGCCCATGACCGACCTAGACCCCGGCCTCGACTTCGACTTCGATTTCGTCGAGGCCACCCGGACCTCCTACGACGCCATAGCCGACGAGTACGCCCGGGACTTCCCCGACGCGCTCGCGCACCGGCACCTGGACAGAGCCGTGGTCTCCGGGTTCGCCGACCTGGTGAGGGCGCGGGGCGGGAATGAGCCGGTGGCCGACGTCGGGAGCGGCCCCGGGTACGTGACCGCTCGGCTCGACGCCCTCGGGTTGCCGGTGTTCGGCGTCGACGTGTCGCCGCGCATGGTGGCGCTGGCCTCCCGGGCCCATCCGCATCTGCGGTTCCACGTCGGCTCGATGACCGGGCTCGACCTGCCCGACCGCTCCCTCGCGGGGCTGCTCGCCCTCTACTCCCTCATCCATGTGCCCGACGAGCAGCTGCCCACCGTGTTCGGGGAGTTCCGGCGGGTCCTGGCACCCGGCGGATACCTGTTGCTCGCCTTCCAGACCGGGCACGGCGAGGAGCAGCACCTCGCTCTCGGGGCGAGAGCCGGGCAGCGGATCTCGCTGGACTGCTTCTGGCGTGACCCCGAGGTCGTCGCCGGCGGCCTCGGCGCCATCGGACTCGAGGTCCAGGCCAGCGTCGTACTGGAGCCCGACGAGGGAGCCGAACCCCAGCGGCCGCGGGCCTTCCTGCTCGCCCGCAGGCCCGGCAGCTGACCGCCCCCGGGGCCCCGCACCCTCACCACCGCACCCTCACCCCGCCGAGCCCACCGCCGAACCGACCCCCGAGCTCACCGCAGCCAGCCGGTGCACGTCCCTCGCCGTCCCCGTGACGCCCGACAGGAAGCCCTGGGCCCGCGGTGACGCGTGGTCCGTCAGCCAGGCCGGGTCGATGTCGCAGACGGCGACCCGGACGTCCGTGCCGGACAGGGCCAGCGGGAGGGTGTGGACGACCGTGGAGGGGAAGCTCAGGACGGTGCGGCCGATGGGCCCCCGGCGGGCGATGAGCTCCAGCGGGAGGTCCGGGCGGACCACCTCGAGGCCCGTCTCCACCGCGAGCCGGTGGAGTTTCTCCGCGCTCTCCCGGCGGTGGGCGAAGTAGCGGGCCGCGCCGTGGGCCTTGGCGAGGGCGCCGACCGCCTCCAGGTAGCGGTCCGCGTCGACCACGCCGGTCTCGACGAGCGACGTGCCGACCATGTCCGCGCCCTTGGTCACCCGCGGCGGGCCGAACCTGTCGCGGGTCCAGGCGAAGGTGTTGGAGGTGACCGTGACGCCCTCGGGGATGTCCTCGATCGGCATGGAGGAGAAGACCTCCACCCGTCTGTCCGCCCGCGGGGTCAGCCGGCGCCTCGCCGAGGACGACACCGGGGCGAAGAGCAGGTCGCGGGGGCCGGGGCGACCGCCCTTGCGGTGCCAGCGGACCAGGCGTTCGCCCCGGGCGAGCTGGCCCACGAACTCCATCGTCGCCGTGCCGTCGTCCACCACGACCAGTTCGGCGGCCCGGGTGATGGTCAGCAGCAGCTGGACGTAGCGGGAGAAGGGGTCGCCCATGACGATCCGGTCCGCCCGGCGCAGTGGCGACATCAGCCCGCCGATGGTGCGGAAGGGGGCCATGGTGCCGCCGCGCGCCTCCTCCCAGCGGACCGTGTGGCCCTCGTCGCGGGCCAGTTCCGCCATGCGGCGCAGCTGGCCGCGGGTCATCGGGTCGTTCGGGGACAGGACGACGAGGGTGAACCCCGTGCCGGACTCCTCCCGGGCGGGCCGCGGGTGCTGCGCGTGCGCCCACTCGAGCACGTTCAGGAGCTGCACCGGACTCTCGACGAACGCGAGGGTGTGGGGGGTGCCGGTGTTCTTCCCTGCGCGGGGGCTCATCCTCGTACGACCGTCCCTTGTCGTGAACGACTGCCGTGTGTGACTACCGTGTGTGACTACCGTCGGTGACTGCTCAGACCGAGACCGGCTCGCCCGCCGCGGCGGCGATCTCCGCCTCGGCGACGACGCCGGAGACGCGGCGCAGCTTCTTCATCGGGCCGAGCTCGGAGTCGTAGACCTTCTTGATGCCGTCGCCGAGGGAGGCCTCGATGGTGCGGATGTCGCGCACCAGGCGCTGCAGGCCCTGCGGTTCGACGGAGGCGGCCTGGTCGGAGCCCCACATGGCGCGGTCCAGGGTGATGTGGCGCTCGACGAAGGTGGCGCCGAGGGCGACCGCGGCGAGGGTGGTCTGCAGGCCCGTCTCGTGGCCGGAGTAGCCGATCGGGACGTTCGGGTACTCGAGCTCCAGGGTGTTGATGACCCGCAGGTTGAGCTCGTCGGCCTTCGCCGGGTACGTCGAGGTGGCGTGGCAGAGCAGGATGTTGTCCGAGCCGAGGACCTCGACGGCGTGGCGGATCTGACGCGGGGTCGACATGCCGGTGGAGAGGATCACCGAGCGGCCCGTGGCGCGCAGGGAGCGCAGCAGCTCGTCGTCGGTGAGGGAGGCGGAGGCGACCTTGTGGGCGGGAACGTCGAACTTCTCCAGGAAGGCGACGGCCTCGGTGTCCCACGGGGAGGCGAACCAGGCGATCCCCTTCTCCTTGCAGTACTCGTCGATCCTGCGGTACTCGTCCTCGCCGAACTCCACGCGGTGGCGGTAGTCGATGTAGGTCATCCGGCCCCACGGCGTGTCGCGCTCGATGTCCCACTGGTCGCGCGGGGTGCAGATCTCCGGGGTGCGCTTCTGGAACTTGACGGCGTCGCAGCCGGCCTCGGCGGCCACGTCGATCAGCTTGAAGGCGTTGTCCAGCTCGCCGTTGTGGTTGATGCCGATCTCGCCGCAGATGTAGACGGGCCTGCCGGGGCCGACCTCGCGGGAACCGAACGTGCGCAGACGGGAGTTGCTCATGGTGGAGATGTCCTTACCTGGTGAGGGTGTCGAGAGAAGGTCCGAGGATCCAGCCGGCGATCTCCCGGATCGCGCCGTCGCCACCGGGGACGGTGGTGACCGCGCGTGCGGCGCCGCGTACGACGTCGTGGGCGCTCGCGACCGCCACCGGCCAGCCCACGAGGGCGAAGCAGGGGAGGTCGTTGACGTCGTTGCCGACGTAGAGCACGCGCTCCGGCGCGATGCCCTGTTCCTCGCACCACTGCTTGAGCGCGAGGTCCTTGCGGTCGATGCCGTGCAGGACCGGGAGCTTCAGCTTCCGGGCCCGGGCGGCGACGACCGGGTTCTGTTCCGTGGAGAGGATCAGCATCTTGAAGCCGCTCCTGCGGAGGGCGGCGATGCCCAGTCCGTCCCCGCGGTGGACGGACACGAGTTCGCGTCCGTCGGAGTCGATCAGCACCCGGTCGTCGGTCTGGGTGCCGTCGAAGTCGAGGACCACCGCGTCGATGTCGTCGGCGGTGGGCAGCCCGTCCGGGCGGTCCGCGTCGAAGAGCGGGGCCAGGGCGCGGGCGCGGGCGAGGTCGTGCGGGTCGTCGACCTCGAGTACCCGGGCGGGCTCGGTGCGCACGAGTTCGGTGCGGCCGAAGAAGCGGTGCTTGTGCTCGCGGAAGCCGGCCGCGTCCATCGCGTAGGCGGCGCCGGTCTCCAGGAAGTCCTGGGGGCGGTCCTGGCGGCGCGGGCGGAAGGACTTGTCGTGGTTGACGCCGTGGCCGCCCTCGGCGCTGTCGTCGGCGTGGCGCCAGACGAAGCCGTGGAACGGGGCGACGGTGACGGCCGTGTCGGCGCCCTGTTCGACGACGGCCCCGGCGACCCCGTCGACGTCCTCGCGGACGAGGAAGGGGCTGGTGCACTGGACGAGGAGGACGACGTCGACCGGGCTGCCGTGGAGTGCCTCGTGGGCGTCCATGGCGTGCAGGACGGCGGCCTCGGAGGTGGCGGTGTCGCCGGCGATGGCGGCCGGGCGCAGCACGACCTCGGCGCCGGCCTCGCGCGCCGCGGCCGCGATGGCCTGGTCGTCGGTGGAGACGACCACGTCCGTGACGAGCCGGGTCGCGCGGCACTCACGGACCGCGCGCGCCACCAGCGGGACACCGCCCACGGGGGCCAGGTTCTTCGCGGGCACTCCCTTGGAGCCGCCGCGGGCGGGGATCACGGCGAGGACGCGGCGCACCCCGACTGCTGTCTCGGACATGGGCTGAACTCCTTGGATCGGGTGGCTCACAGCTCCCCCATCCGCCGGATCACCGGCGCCACGCGCTGCACGCCGTGCCGGTAGGCGCCGCGCGCCGCCCGGCGCACGATCTGCCGGACGGGGCCGGGGTCCTTGTCGTGGGCGGGCGCGCCGGGCAGCGGGCTGCCGTCGGGGCCGAGGTGGTGGCGGGCGAGGATGCCGGGCAGATAGCCGGGTGCGGTCGCGGGGGTGTAGTACGGCGTGAGGGGCGGCAGTCCGCCGATGGGGGTCCCCCCGCTCGAGCGAAGTCGAGAGTGGGGGAGGTCGAGCAGCTTGGCGATGCGCTCGCGGGCCGGGTCGAAGGCGGTGTCGTACGAGCCGTCGGCGGCGACGCCCTGCCGGGAGACCCACTCCTCGTCGGGGGTGGGCCGGTGGCCGGCGTCGAGCTGGTCCCAGGAGGCGAGGCAGCCGGAGCCGACGAAGTGGTGGTTGCCGAGCGCCTCGCGCACCCCGAGGTCGCTGAGGACGACGGTGGGGATACGGCGGTGGAGGGACTCGAGGGCCGCCGTGGAGCTGATCGTCACCATGAGGTCGGTGCGGTCGAGGACCTCGCCCATGTTGCCGTACACCAGGCGGAAGTTGGCCGGCAGGTCGAGCCGCTGGGCCAGCTTCTGGTAGGGCAGTTCCTCGATGTGGGTGGTGTGCTCGCCCGGCTTGGAGCGCAGCTTGAGCAGCACCTCGCGCTCGGGGTGCAGCCGGGCGTGCTGGACGAGCCGGTTCAGCAGGTACGTACGGTCCTTGCGGCTCTCCGGGACGGAGGGCTGGGCGGCGAAGACGACCGTGTACGGGTCGTGCTCCCCGGTGTAGGGCGCGCCGCCGAGGAACGGGAGGGCGACCTCGGTCACCGAGGAGGAGTCGGCGCCGACGCCGTCGTACACCGCGCGGAACCGCTCCGCGTCCTGGCGGGAGTTGGCGAGGACGAGGTCCGCGCCGTGCCGCAGCAGCAGGCCGTCGGCGAGCTTCTCGTAGACGACGCCGACGTAGCCGGTGACGACCACGGGCCGGTCGGCGTTGCCCTCCCAGACCCGCTTGAGGCCGTGCAGGACCGCCTGGACACCGCCGCCGACCAGCGCGAGGACGAGGATGTCGTACGACACCTGCGTCATGGCGCGCAGGAACTCGACGGCGGTCACCTCGCGCAGGGAGTCGGCGCTCACGCCCACCTCGGCGAGCTGGCGCGGGGTGGGCGTGGCCCGTCCGCGCAGGAGGAACCCGTCGAGGACCGGGGCGACTTGCGTCCCGCTCGGGGATCCCGCTTCCATGGGCGCGATCCTGGCCGCGGTCAGCGCACCCCATTTCCAGCGGGTGTCGGAGTCCGCGAGGACGGCAATCCGTGGGGGGTTGGGTGTACTTGCTGGCACAGCGAAGACGCTAGAAAGCAAAACCCAGGGTTGCCCCAACCCAGGCGCAACGAAAAGTTAACAGCAGCCCACCGGACGTGGAACTGGCTCGCCGGAGGCTGTCACGCACGCGCGATGCACCAATCCGACACATTGAGTTCACCCCCTGTCTCCCCAACGGAAAGTTACGCCGACGGAGTCCCTCCTAGGATTTCTCTGTGCCAAAGCTTTCCGTGATCGTGCCGTTCTACAACGTCCAGCAATACGCACCGGACACCCTCAGAAGCCTTCGCCTGAACGCCCGCCCGGACTTCGAGTTCGTACTGGTGGACGACAAATCGAAGGACGAAACTCCGGCCATTCTCGAGCGGGCGGTCGAGGAGCTTTCGGAGGTCGCCGAGGTGCGCCACGTCCGCCATGAGGAGAACGGAGGACTCGCCACCGCGCGCAACACCGGCCTGAACGTGGCGACGGGTGAGTATCTGACGTTCCTGGACGGCGACGACTGGCTGGCCCGGGGGTATCTGGCCGAGCTGGTCACCGCGATCGAGTCGCTGGGCTGCGACTTCGTGCGCACGGACCACGTCCAGGCCACCGGCCGGGCCCGGACCGTCGTACGGCATCCGCTCGGCCGGCGCGGCGAGGTGATGAACCCGCGCGACGCGATCCTGCCGGTCGACCGCTCCACGTCCGTCGACTACGCCTACGCCTGGGCCGGCGCCTACCACCGCCGGCTCCTCGACCGCGGTCTGCTGCACTTCACGGACGGGCTGCGCACCGCCGAGGACCGGCCGTGGATCTGGCAGTTGCACCGCGAGGCGGAGTCCTTCGCCGTGCTGAACCTGCACGGCGTCTTCTACCGCCGCGGCGTCGCCTCCTCCCTCACCCAGATCGGCGACGCCCGCCAACTGGACTTCATCCGCGCCTTCGACCAGGTCGTCGAGGAGACCGCGAAGGACCCCGAGGCGGACCGGCTGCTGCCGAAGGCGGTGCGCACCTACTGCGCGATCATCGCCCACCACCTCAACGAGACCGACAAGTGGGAGCCGGCGGTCGCCAAGCAGCTGCGGACGATGAGCGCGGCGGCCATAAAGCGGATGCCGCAGGAACTGCTCACCGACGTGCTCGACACCATGGACCTGCGTCGCTCGGCCAAGCTGCGGCGGCTGAGGCGACAGATCACCAGCGCGAAGGCGGCCGCCTGATGGCACCCACGACGACGCAGATCTTCTGCGCCTCCACGCTCTACGGTGCGGCCACCCTCGCCGCCGCCCTGGACGCGGACAGCTTCCCGGCGGCCCGCCGGCGGCTGCTGCTGGTGTGCAACAACGCGACGAACCCGGAGACCAGCCCGGCCGTCGACGAGATGCCGGGCTTCGAGACGCTGCGGGACCGCTTCGACGAGGTGCTGTCCTGGAACGAGGCGATCAGCCCCTTCCACCCGGGCGCCTGGTCGCCGCGCCCGGACGACGTGCCGCTGTTCGAGCGCTACCTGCGGCTGCTGTGGGGTCTGGGCGAGGACCGGGTGGAGATCGTCCTCGAGTCCATCCAGGTCAACCCGGCCCAGGCGATCGCACAGGTCTTCCCGGGCGCGCCGATCGAGGTCTACGCCGACGGGCTGATGAGCTACGGCCCGACGCGCAACAAACTCGACCCGCTGATCGGGACCCGGGTGCGGCGGCTGCTCCACCTGGACCTGGTGCCGGGTCTCGTCCCGCTCCTGCTGACCGAGTTCGAGGTGCCCGCGCGCACAGTGCCGTCGAGCGCGTTCCTGAAGGTGCTCGGGCAGATCGGCGACGCCGCCGGAGAGCTGCCGCCGCTGCCCGACAACAGTGCGCTGCTGCTCGGCCAGTACCTCTCCGCGCTGGACATCATGTCCGCGAAGGAGGAGGAGGAACTGCATGTGCGGATGATGCGGGGGGCGGTGGCACGGGGTCACCGCGCGGTCGTCTTCAAGCCGCATCCGAGCGCGCCCGCCCGCTACAGCCGTCTGCTGGAGGCGGAGGCGGAGAAGCTGGGCGTGGAGCTGACGGTCCTGGACACTCCGGTCCTCGCCGAGGTGCTGTTCGAGAAGGCGCGGCCGGCGCTGGTCGTGGGCTGTTTCTCCACCGCGCTGTTCACCGCGTCCGCGTTCTACGAGCTGCCGGTCGCCCGGATCGGCACGCAGCCGCTGCTGGAGCGGCTCACGCCGTACCAGAACAGCAACCGGGTGCCGGTCGTGCTCGCCGACGCGTTGCTGCCGGACCTTGAACTCGATCCCACGAAACCCACGAAACCCGGGAAGCCCGCGAAACCCGGGAAACCCGGGAAGCCCGGGAAAAGGGAAGAGATCATTCCGGCGGATACGCTGACCGGACTGGTCTCCGCGGTCGGATTCGTCATGCAGCCGCAGATCCTTTCCGGTCTGCGTCCGGCGGCCGAGCGTTATCTGCGCGGCCATCTCGACGAGCGCACCCAGCGTTACTTCAAGCGCAAGCGGCTGACCTCGCTGGGGTTGCCCGGCGGTATCCCGGAACGACTGTCGTTCCTTCCGCACAACTCCACGGCCCGGCGGGTCGTCCGGCGGGCGAAGGCGTTGCGCAAGGCGATCAAGCGCTGATTCGTCACCAGCCGACCAAATAAACCTGAAAAGATGAAGAGCAATGGGGAAGCTGCCTCTCGGACGGGAGGAGTTGGGGCGGTGTTAACCCTGGCTCCATAGCTTCCCCGAATGCTGCAAATAGCGTTCTCCCAAGCCCCGTCCAGGACGGCGGGCGGGCAGACATGACCCAGCAGGACATACGCCCGCCCGCGTCCGCCCCGCTCGCCCTGGCCGCCACCGCGGCCCCGGAGGCCCGGCCCCTGATCTCGTACGTCCTGCCGGTCTACAACGAGCGGGACGGCATCGCCGCCTTCCACACCGAGCTGACCGCCGCCCTGGACGGCCGCCCGGACCTCGACTTCGAGCTGGTGTACGTCAACGACGGCTCCGCCGACGGCTCACTCGAGATCCTCAAGGAGCTGGCCGGGCGCGACGAACGGGTCCGGATCGTCGACTTCGCCCGCAACTTCGGTCACCAGATCGCCATCACCGCCGGTCTGGACGTCGCCAAGGGCGACGCGGTGATCGTCATGGACACCGACCTCCAGGACCCGCCGCGGGTCAGCCTGGAACTGGTGGACGCCTGGCGCGAGGGCGCTGAGATCGTGCACGCGCGCCGCCGCAGCCGGCAGGACACCGCGTTCAAGCGGACCACCGCACACCTCTACTACCGCGTGCTGCGCTCCTCCACCGAGGTGGACATCCCCCTGGACACCGGGGACTTCCGCCTCCTGGACCGGCGCGTCGCCGACGAACTGCGCAAGTACCGGGAGAAGAGCCGGTTCGTGCGCGGGATCGTCGCCTCGATGGGCTACCGCCAGACCGAGGTCTCCTTCGACCGCGACGAACGCTTCGCGGGCGAGACCAAGTACCCGCTGCGCAAGATGGCGAAGCTCGCCATCGACGGCGTGACCAGCTTCTCCACCGTGCCGCTGAAGATGATCACGAGGCTCGGTTTCGTCGTCCTGGCGCTCTCCCTGATCGGCATCGTCTACGCGCTCGCGATGAAGTTCTTCCGGCCCGAGATCACGGTCTCCGGCTGGACGATGCTGATGGTCGTCGTGCTGTTCCTGGGCGGCGTCCAGATGCTGTCGCTGGGGGTCATCGGCACATACGTCGGGCGCATCTACAGCGAGGCGCAGGGGCGTCCGCTGTATCTGGTGCGCGAGGTGATCGGCGGGCCCGGGGCAGATGACTGAGACGACGGCCCCCGTGGCGCCGCCCGTCACCGGCGACCGGTCGCGGACCGTGCGCCAGCTGGTGCGCTACACCCTCATCGGCG
Source organism: Streptomyces sp. NPDC002588 (assembly GCF_040295925.1). NCBI lineage: Bacteria > Bacillati > Actinomycetota > Actinomycetes > Kitasatosporales > Streptomycetaceae > Streptomyces > Streptomyces sp. NPDC002588. The sequence goes on along the minus strand of NZ_JBEOWF010000008.1, from coordinate 98,987 downwards.
GCAGCGGGGTCACCCTCGACCTGGTCGTCTTCCTGCTGCTGCACAACGTGGCGGGGATGAACGAGCAGTTCGCCAACGCGATCAGCACCACGCTCGCCATCAGCAACAACTTCGTCCTCAACGCACGGTTCACCTTCGAGGCCCGGGACCGGATCGTCGTCCGCTTCCTGCGCTTCTACGCCGTCGGCCTGAGCGGCATCGCCCTGACGAACCTGCTCTTCCTCGCCTTCACCGACGGCCTCGGGGTCAGCGCGAACCTCGTCAAGCTGGGCTCGATGCCCCTGGTCCTCGCGCTTCAGTTCGTGCTCAACAAAAAATGGAGTTTCGCGTGAACCTCGGCATCATCGGCGCCGGCGCCACCGGCCTCACCGCCGCCTGGGACGCCGTACGCGCCGGCCACCAGGTGACCATCCTGGAGGCGGCCGCCGAACTCGGCGGTCTGGCCGCCTCGTTGGAGGTGGGCGGGGTCCCGCTGGAGCGCTACTACCACCACATCTTCCGCAGCGACAAGGCGATGATCTCCCTCATCGAGGAGCTCGGTCTGGGTGACGCGCTGCGCTTCCACAAGCCGACGACCGGCATCTACCGCGGCGGGAAGCTGATCGACTTCACCACCCCCTTCGACATGCTCCGCTTCCCGGAGTTCTCCCCGGTCGACGCGGTGCGCTTCGCGGGCTCGTCGGCGGTGCTGAAGGCGGTCCGTAACGGCGAGCGCTACAGCGACCTCACCGCCCTCGCCTGGCTGCGCAGGAACGCCGGCAAGAAGGCCACCGAGGCGATCTGGGAGCCGCTGCTGAAGGGCAAGTTCGGCGACCGCGCCGAGCAGGTGTCGATGGCGTGGCTGTGGGCCCGTATCCACTGCCGGACCTTCGAACTCGGCTATGTGGACGGCGGGTTCGAGCGGGTCTACGCGGCGCTGCGGGACGGGATCGAGGAGCGCGGCGGCAAGGTGGAGTTCGGCAAGGCGGTGGACACCGTCCGGCAGGAGGGCGACACGCCGGTCGTCACCTGCGCGGACGGGTCGACGTACCGCTTCGACCGGCTGATCGTCACCACCCCGCAGCCCGCCTTCGCCAAGGCGGCCGGGCTGCCCGCCGAGGACGCGGTGTGGAAGAACCAGTACCTGGGCGCCACCTGCTTCGTCCTCGAGCTGGACCGCAGCGTGATCCCGTACTACTGGCTCAACATCAACGAGCCGGACTTCCCGTTCCTCGCGGTGGTCGAGCACACCAGGATGATCGACCCGGCCGTCTACGGCGGACGGCACGTCCTCTACGTCGGCAACTACGTCGAGCGCGAGGACTGGCGGTTCACCACCGAACCCGGCGAGCTGCTGCGGTCGTTCGTGCCGTACCTGAAGCGGGTCAACCCGGACTTCGACATGTCCTGGGTGAAGAACTGGCACTTCTCGAAGGCCGGCTTCGCCCAGCCCGTGGTCACCCCGCAGTACCGGGCGCTCATCCCGCCCCACGAGACGCCGATGAGCCGGGTCACGCTGGCCACGATGGCCCAGATCTACCCGCAGGACCGCGGGCAGAGCTACTCGGTGGAGATGGCGCGCAAGGTGACCGCGTCCCTCGGGCTGCGCTGAGCGGTACGCACGCGAAAGGGGCCCCGGTCGGTTGTCACCGGGGCCCCTTTCACATGCTCACCTGCGCTTGCACACCACCAGCGGTGTCTTCGGCTGCAACGGCGGGCAGTCGTACGTCGCCTGCACGCGCCGGCGCAGGCCCGGGTCTACCTTGGCGAGACGGAACCAGGCACGGTCGAGGATCGCGTAGGGCGCCGGGTCGTGGTCGACGCAGTTCTCGTTCTCCTTGAACGACTTCAGGTCGGCCACGTCCGGGATGAAGCGGGTGCGCTGGAGGAACGTGGCGATCGGGTAGCGGCACTGGGCCGGGTGGTCGACGTAGTACACCGTGTCGCCGAAGGCCAGATAGAGCACCTTTGCGCCCGCCGGGATCCGGGCGCGCAGCCGGTCGGCGGCCTCCTTCTTGACCTCCGAGTTCCGGTGAAACCCTGCATTGGTCACCGACACCTTGCCGTACTGGGCCAGATGCGGGGAGCTCGGCCAGACCGGCCCGGCCAGCAGGACGACACCGGCGAGCGCGACCAGGGCCGCCGACCGCCGGGGCAGGCCCCGCAGCCGGGTGTCGGCCAGCGCGGCGAGCAGGGCGACCAGCCCGAGCACCCACAGCGTCGCATCCCGCTGGAGCGCCTTGGGCAGCTGGGTGTAGAGCGCGGGCAGGGTCCCGTACAGCAGGGACACGGCGCCGAAGCACCACGGAGGTGTGGGCGAGCCGCCCACCGCGAGGCCCCACACGGCGGCGGCCGCGACGGTCAGCTGGACGGCGTGGTACGGGAACCAGTTGCCCTGTACGACCACGACGGCCAGCGAGCCGAAGCCGATGAGCGCCGCGACGGCGAGGAGTTCCAGGCGGCGGGCCCGGCCCTGGACGCGGGTGAGCAGGAGCAGCAGCGCGCCGGGCAGGAGCAGCAGCACCGGGGTGAGGATCGACCGGTCCGCGAGGAACTCGTAGGAGCGGTGCAGGATGAACTCCGGGCGGATGCCGGTGCGGCTCAGCGCCGACTGGTTGATCTGCGGCATGTCGTGGGTCCACTGCAGCTCGTGGGAGCCGGCGAGGACGCTCAGGCCGAACAGCGCGATCGCGCTCACCGCGGCGACGAGGGCGGTGCGTACGGCGCGGCCCCGATCGACGGCCCACAGGACGAGGATGCCGAAGGCGGCCGTGGAGGCGGTGGAGTACTTCATCATCACCGCGAGTCCCAGCGGGACGGCGGCGAGGAGGGCGGCCTGCCAGGGCCGGCGGACGCCGAGGGCGGCCGCGACGCCGAAGACCGTCAGGACCACCGCGGTCCACTCCGGCTGGAGGAAGTCGGTGCGGGGCGCCAGGACGAGGACGAGTCCGGTGGCTCCCGCGGTGAGCGCCGCCTCGCGGGGCGTGGTCCGCCTCAGCAGCGCCGTGTGGAGGGCGAAGGCCGCCGCGGCGACGAGGACCGCACCCTCGGCTTCGATGATCGTCTCCCGTACGACCACGCCGCCGGAGGTGGGCATGTCCAGCAGGGCCACGAACCACCGGTAGAAGAACGGCCGGTGGGTGAAGACCTCGGACGGGGAGTAGCCGGCGTCCCCGCCCAGGCGCAGCGCGGCGAGCACGTACTGCAGGTCACCCGTCAGACGCCGGGTGAGGACCGTGTAGATCACGGCCGCCGTCGCCGGAACCGCGACCACCGGCCACCACAGGGGTGACCGGCGGGCGTGCGGGGCGGGCGGCGCGTCGACCGGGGCGGTCGTCGTCGCCATGGGATCAGCCGCCCAGGATGGTGCGCAGGTCGGCCGCGTTCGCCTCGGTGGTCTTCCACAGTTCCTGCTGGCGGCCGTGCACGTCGGCGACCGTGCGGTCGTGGTCGGCGAGCAGGTCGCGGGAGCGCTCCACGAGCAGGTCGGCGAGGTTGCGGTCGTGCACCGAGACACCCCACTCGGGGCGGTCGATGTCGCGCAGGAAGTACGCCATCTTCGGGTGCGATATGAGGCTGATGATGGGCGTGCCGCAGCCGAACGGGATCATGCCGGCGTGGCCGCGCATGCCGATGACCAGCTTGGTGCGCGCGTACAGGTCGCGGATCTCGTCGTTGTCGAAGTCGTACATCGGGATGACGGGCATCGACACGCCGTGCTCGCGGCGCAGGTCGAAGGCGAGCTTCTCGTCGTCCAGCGAGTGCGCGGCGCACTTCACCTCGGCGAGCTTGCCCAACTCGCGTACGGCCTTGGCCATCTGGGCGAGGAAGTAGCCGTAGTCGTGGCCGAAGCGCAGGCCCGCGCGGTCGTAGGCGGCGTTGAGGAGGATGGTGTCCTCGCGGGTCGCCGGGTCCTGCCAGCCGTCGACGAGCTGGCGGGTGACCGTGGTCGGGCAGGGCTGGAAGCGGACCTTGTCGTGCAGGTGCGAGGGGAGCATGGCCCGCACCTTCTCGATGGAGCCGTGGTTGCGCAGGCCGAAGAACGAGGAGCGCTCGACGAGGAGGCGCAGCGACTCCCGGAACCGGTTGGCCCGGTAGGACTGGCCGTCGAAGGCGTTGAAGCCGACGGCGTAGACCGCGATCGGTACGTCGATGCCGCTGAGCATCTCGTCGGAGACGTTCCACTGCCAGGCGCTGTTGCCGTTGGGCATGGTGTCGGGGATGAAGAGTCCGCCGCCGCCGATGACCAGGCCCTTGCGGGCGTTGACACGTTCCAGGGCGGCCTCGTCGAAGAGGCGGTGGGCGTGCACGGAGTGCCAGCGGCGCGAGGTGGTGTCCTTGCCGAAGGCGAGCCGGACGCTCTCCGGGAGCAGCTTGTCGCCCGCGTTGCCCTGGCGGTCCATGTAGAACGCGACGTGCGCGAGCTGGTCCTCGGGGCGGCCGGCGGGCTGGGCCGGGATGCCGGTGGTGCGCTGGTGCCAGATGCGGCTGGCGCGGTGCGTGGGGTCGACGGTGAGGCCGGCCATGGCGTACTCGCGGGCCTTCGCGTCGTCGCCGTGCACCCAGGAGATCTGGGCGAGCCGGGAGAAGGCGGTGGCGGCCCGGTTGGGGGCGGCGGTGGCGAGGTGGAGCTGCGCCCTGGCCTCCTCGTAGCGGGAGACGCTCATCAGGGCGTTGCCGTACACCTCGTGCGGCCAGGCCTCGTCGACCGGCAGGTGCACGCGCTCCAGGATGTCGACGGCGGACTGGAAGTCGCCGGAGCCGATGTGGGCGAGGGCGACCCTGCGGGCGGTGTCGATGTCGCCGGTGCGCTCGACGTGCGGGGTGCCGTAGTGGACGAGGAGGTCGTGGTGGGCCTCGCCGGCCTCCAGGAAGGCGGCGTGGAGTTCGGCGTCGGTGAGCTCGAACTCGGCCCAGCGCTCCTGCGCCTGGCCGTAGCCCGCCTCGCCGCCCTGCCAGGGCTTGTGGCGGCCGGTGAAGTGCAGGACGGCCGTCTCCTCGGGGACCGGGAGGTCGCCGGAGAGGCGGCGCTTGACGTAGTTGTACTTGGGGTCGAGGTCGACGAAGTCGCCGTCGAGGAGGGCGTTGAGGATGCCCTGGTCGTGCTTGTCGAGCTCGTACTTGCCGCTGCGGCCGATCGCGTCGATCTTCGCGCAGAACTCGTCGGTCAGGTACTCCTTCTGGATGACGAGGAGACCGCTGTTGAGCATGCGGGTCTTGTCGCCGTAGAAGAACTGCGGGACGGCGGCGAGGCCGTGGCGCAGCATGAGGAGCTCCTTGACCGGGCCGAGGACCACCATGTCGGTGTCCAGGGTGATCACGGTGTCGTAGTCGCGGATCCGGAAGACGTCGAGGATGAAGTACGCCTTGCGGACCAGGTAGTTGTCCTGGTCGCCCTTGACGTAGGAGTCGTAGTGGTCGGCGTCCACGCGGCGGAACTGCACACGCGGGTGCAGGGCGCGGATGGCGGCGACGGACGCGGGGCGCAGGTCGTCGTGGAAGACGAGGAAGTCCTCGCAGACGTCCGGGTTGGACAGCGCGAGGGAGCGCAGCAGGACGAGGAAGCCGGGGAGGTAGTTCTCGTCGACGAAGCTCGCGAAGGCGATGCGGCGCTTGCCGGTCAGGGCGCTCGCGTCGGTGGCGGGCGCGGCTATGGCGGGTGTCGTGGTCGTCATCGCAGGGAAATCCTCATGCCGGAGACGCTCTGGGCCCGTTCCATGACCCACGCCTTCTCGCTGCCGTATTCGTGCACGTTGGTGATGGCCAGCTTCATCGCCTCGGGGAGGCGGTAGGCGCCGCTCTCGTAGAAGTCGAAGCCGATCAGGTCGAGCGTGGGGCTGACGTCGAGGTAGTCGAGCAGCCACAGCATGTTGAAGCCGGAGGTGGGGATCGCCGCCCACTGCTCGGTGGTCCAGCCGCCGATGCCCCGCACCGGCCAGCGCAGCGACTCGTCGTTGACGTAGGTCTGCGCGCCCGGGATCAGCTTGTTGCGGACCGAGTACTTCCAGTCGGGCGAGCTGCCGCTGAACACGAGCCGGGTGTCGACGCGCTGGTCCCAGTTGTAGTTGTGCTTGTGGATGGTGACGTGGATGTCGGTCTTCTTGCCGGTGTGCGCCGGGTCGATGCGGTACGAGTTGAAGCGGACGACGAGGTCGTAGCCGTCGATCTCACCTCCGAGGGAACTCGTCCCGACCTTGCCGGAGTTGGCGATGAGGCAGATCGACTTGCCGGCGATCCGGTTGCGGAACTCGCCGAGGCTGAGCCACTGCACGCCGCCGAACAGGGGGTCGGGGACCGGGCCGCGCATCCGGTTCCGGCGGGCGTCGGCGTAGAGGGCGAGGGCCTGGGTGAGCTCGCCGGTGGGCCGGGTCTGCCGGCCGGTGGCCAGGTCCAGGTAGTGCGCCAGGGCCTCCTGGGTCTCCTGCTCGGGCGTGCTCTGCCGGTCCATCGCGAGGAGCGCGCCGACCAGACGGGCCTGGGCGCCGGAGGTGTCGCCGGCGGCGTGCGCGGCGAGGCCCTCGGCCCAGATGTCGGTGGCGGGCTCGTCGGCGAAGCGGGCGGACTCGGGGACCGTGCGCTCCAGCAGGGTGAGCAGCTCGGCGCGGGCCCTGGTGGCGGCGTGGATGCCGTCGACGCGGGCGCGGACGCCGTAGCCGTCCTCCTTGGTGAGTTCGAGGTAGCGCTCGTAGGCCTCGGCGGCGGCCTCCGGCAGGCCCAGGGCCTCCAGGACCCGGCCGCGCAGCCGCCAGCCGGCGCGGGAACCCCGGCGCAGCTGGAGGATGGCGTCGGTGATGAGGAGGGCCAGGTTCAGTTCGTCGTCGTAAGGACAGACGACCGCCTTGTTGCCCACGGCCAGCAGCGCGTCGAGGACGCTGTTGCTGAGGCTGCCGCCGCCGGACGCGGCCGCCTTGGTGCGCCTCAGGAGGCTGGAGGCCGTGACCGGCGCGGGCGCGGCGGTCTCCTGGGTCGCCCACGCGGCGAGGAGCTGGCGCAGCGACTCGGCGAGCTGGAGGCGCTTGGGGTCGAGGCTGCCGACGAGCTTGCCGCTGTGCACGGCGCACGCGCGCAGGCAGTCGTCCAGCTCGACCGGTGCGGGCTGCGCGGTCGGCGGCGCCGACGTGGGCCCCTCCGGCCGGGAGCGTGACCATCTGCTGCGGACCCTCGTCATGGTTCTCCTGGGCGTAAGACTCGGCGTAAGAAAAGCGTATTGACGTACCAAAACCTGGTGAGGTTGGAAGACCGTAAGAAAGGAAAGCGACGCTCAGGTGAACCCCTCGGTACCTGAGAGCGAATGCTGCCTCTGTCGAACAGAAGTTTCGAGGGTGAGGACATAGGCTCCACATGGACAGCACCCGCTTTTTCATCCAAGAGGTACACAGGCGTGACGCAGACGGTCGCCACCACGACGCAGGACCCGCCTGCCGTCATTCCCGTGAAGGCGGCCCGCTCCGGCGGCGGCCGGCTGCGAGCCCTGGACGGACTGCGGCTGATCGCGGCCCTGATGGTGGCCGGCTACCACTACGGCGGCCGGGGCGGCGAGATCACCCACGCCTGGGGCGCCTCGGCCGCGAAGGTGTTCCCGACCCTGCACACGCCCTTCGCCTACGGCTGTCTGGGCGTCCAGGTCTTCTTCGTGATCAGCGGTTTCGTGATCAGCATGAGCGGCTGGGGCCGCTCGGTGCGCTCCTTCTTCGCCTCCCGCGCGGCCCGTCTGATGCCCGCGTACTGGGTGGCGGTGCTGCTGGTGACAGCCGTCTTCGCGCTGCCGGTGGTGGTCTACGAGGCGGTCTCACCGAGCGACGTCCTGGTGAACCTGACCCTGCTTCAGCAGCCGCTGGGCGTGGACCGGGTGCTCGGCGTGGACTGGACGCTGTGGGCGGAGGTCCGCTTCTACGCGCTGTTCGCGCTGTTCGTGGTCCTGCCGGGAGCGAGCCGGCGGCGGGTGATCCTGTTCTGCGCGGGCTGGATCCTGGCGGCGGCGATCACGCAGGGCGCGCACCAGCCGCTGCTCGACCTCGTGTTCATGCCGGAGTACGCGCCCTTCTTCGTCGGCGGCGTCGGCCTCTACCTGGTCCACCGCGACCGCCGCGACCCCTACGCCTGGGGCATCGTCGGCGTGAGCTTCCTGATCGGCCAGCACTACGCGGTCCGCTCCCTGTGGAACGTCTCCGACCCGAACGCCTTCGCCCACCGCACGTCCTGGGGCATCATCGCCGTCGTCGCCTTCGGGTTCGTCGCGGTCGCCGCGATCGCGCTGGGCCGGCTGGACCGGGTGAACTGGCGCTGGCTGACGGTGGCCGGGGCGCTGACGTACCCCTTCTACCTGGTGCACGAGCACCTGGGCTGGGTGGTGGTCGAGACCCTGCACCGCCGGCTCGGGGTGCCCTCGTACGCCACCTTCCTTCTCACGATCGCCTCGATGCTGCTGCTGGCGTACGCGATGAACAAACTGGTGGAGGAGCGCCTGACGCCGAGGCTGCGGAAGGCACTGGCGGCCCCGCGCGGATGAACTCCCGGTGAATTGCGGCACGATTTTCAGGAAACTCCGTATCGAGCCTCGATTCCCGCGATGACGAGTTCCAGTCCCTCCCCGAAATGATCGCCGTAATCGGCGAAGATCTCCGCGCCCGCCCGCGCCGACAGCGGGAAGTCGGCGAGCAGCCGCGCCCGCTCCGCCACGTCGTAGCCTTCGCGCCGCTCGTCCGGCAGCGGCTGCACGCCCTGCTCCTCGATGACGAACCCGATGGTGTACGAGTACGCCGTCGCCGCCGCCCGGACGGCCTGGCCCAAGGTGAACCCGGCGCCGGTGAGCAGCCGCAGGGTCTGTTCCATCTCCCCGGCGTGATCGGTGCCGGTGAAGCGTGACCCGCTGAACACCCTCGCGCCGTCCCGGTAGGCGAGCAGGGCCGAGCGCAGCCCGTGGTTGGCCTTGCGCAGCCGCTCCTGCCAGGTGTCGGCGGGATCGAGTTCGGCCCCGGCGACCATCCGCCGGTACATCTCGGTCGCCATCTCGTCGAGCAGCGCCTGCTTGTCCTTGAAGTGCCAGTACAGGGCCGGCGCCTTGACGTCGAGCTCCTTGGCGATGGCCCGCAGGGTCAGCCCGTCGAGGCCGGTCTCGTTCAGCAGGGCGAGAGCGGTGTCCGCGACGCGCTTGCGGTCGAGGGGGGCCCTGGGGGCCGGTCGTCCGGTACTCACGGTTGACAGCTTAACGCCGTTAAAGGCACAGTCGGAACCGACGGCACTTAACAGCGTTAAGGAGATGGCTGTGCGACAGACGGACATACTGGTCGTGGGCGCGGGACCGACCGGCCTGGCCCTCGGCATCGACCTGGCCCGGCGCGGCGTGGACGCGCTGGTGGTGGAGCGCGGCGAGACCCTCGCCCCCGGCTCGCGCGGCAAGGGCCTCCAGCCGCGCACGATGGAGGTCTACGAGGATCTGGGCGTCCTGGACGAGATCCTCGCCGCCGGCGGCCCCTACCCCGTGGGCATGGTCTGGCGGGACGGTGAACAGGCAGGCGAGCACCGGATGTTCGACCCGGCGGAGGACGGCGAGGAGGGCTCGCGCTTCACCGGCCCGTGGATGGTCCCGCAGTGGCGCAACCAGGAGATCCTGCGGGCACGGCTGGCGGAGCTGGGCGGGCCGGTGGCCTTCGGGCGCGAGCTGGTGCGGATCGAGCAGTCCGCGGACGGGGTGACGGCGTACTTCGCCGCCGGCGAGCCGGTCCGGGCACGGTACGCGGTCGCGGCGGACGGGGGCCGCTCGACGGTCCGCCGGGCGCTGGGCATCGGGATGACGGGCGGGACCGTCGACCCGGACCCGATGCTGGTGGCGGACGTGCGGATCGCGGGGCTCGAGCGGGCGTGGTGGCACGTCTTCCCGCCGGGCGGGGAAGGCGCGGGCTTCGCGGCGATCTGCCCGCTGGCGGGCACGGAGGACTTCCAGCTGGTGGCCCGGTTCCCGGAGGGGACGGACGTCGACCTCTCCCCGGCGGGCATCCGCAAGGTGGTGGCCGAGCGCACACACCTCGCCCCCGAGGACGTGACCGAGGTCGGCTGGTCCTCGGACTTCCGCCCCCGCGCGGCCCTGGCGGACCGCTTCCGCGAGGGACGCGTCTTCCTCGCAGGGGACGCGGCCCACGTCCACTCCCCGGCCGGCGGGCAAGGCCTGAACACCAGCGTCCAGGACGCGTACAACCTGGGCTGGAAGCTGGGCGCGGTGCTGGCCGGGCGAGCCCCGGAAGCGCTGCTGGACACCTACGAGGAGGAACGCCGGCCGGTCGCCGCGCACGTCCTCGGCCTGTCGACGGCGATCCACCGCGACGAGGCCCGCCGGGGCGCGGGGACGCGCCAGCTGGGCCTGCACTACCGGGAGTCGTCACTGAGCGAGGAGACGAGGACCGCCCCGGGCTCCCTCCGCGCGGGCGACCGTGTCCCGGACGTCACGGTGGACGGCGTACGGCTCTTCGACCGGCTGCGGGGCCCGGAGTGGACCCTGCTGGAGCTGGCGGAGGGGGCGCTCCTGGTGCGGCCGGACGGCTATGTGGGCTGGGCGGGCGACACGGACTCCGGGCTGAAGGAGTACCGGGCGCGGGTGGGCGCCCGGTAGTCATCCGGTGGCGGACGGGGTCGGGTTGCTTGCCGCACCCGGCCTTGGGATTCCGATGGCAGGTCGCTCAGAACGCGTCGCTCGGCTCGTACACCCCCCAAACCCCCCGCAGGGCCCCGCACACCTCCCCCACCGTCGCCCGGGCCCGCAGTGCCTCCTTCATCGGGTACAGCACGTTGTCCGTCCCCTCCGCCGCCCGCCGCAGGGCGTCGAGAGCCGCGGTCACCGCCGACCCGTCCCGTTCCGCCCGCAGCCTCGCCAGCCGCTCGACCTGCCGGGCCTCGATCGCCGGGTCCACCCGGAGCGGCTCGTACGGCTCCTCCTCGTCCAGCCGGAAACGGTTGACGCCGACGACGACCCGCTCCCCCGACTCGGTCTCCCGCGCGATGCGGTACGCGTTGCGCTCGATCTCGCCCTTCTGGAAGCCGTGCTCGATGGCGGCGACCGCTCCGCCCAGCTCCTCCACCTTCCGCATCAGCCCGACCGCCGCGTCCTCGACGTCGTCGGTCATCCGCTCGATCGCGTACGACCCGGCGAAGGGGTCCACCGTCGCCGTCACGTCCGTCTCGTGGGCCAGTACCTGCTGCGTCCGCAGCGCCAGCCGCGCGCTCCGCTCGGTCGGCAGCGCGAGCGCCTCGTCGAAGGAGTTGGTGTGCAGGGACTGGGTGCCGCCGAGGACCGCGGCCAGCCCCTGCACCGCCACCCGCACCAGGTTGACCTCCGGCTGCTGGGCCGTCAGCTGCACCCCGGCCGTCTGCGTGTGGAACCGCAGCATCAGCGACTTCGGGTTCCTCGCCCCGAACTCCTCCCTCATCACCCGCGCCCAGATCCGGCGGGCCGCGCGGAACTTCGCGACCTCTTCGAGGAGCGTCGTCCGCGCCACGAAGAAGAAGGACAGCCGCGGGCCGAAATCGTCCACGTCCATGCCCGCCGCCACCGCCGAACGGACGTACTCGATACCGTCCGCAAGGGTGAAAGCGATCTCCTGCGCGGGCGACGCCCCCGCCTCCGCCATGTGGTAGCCGGAGATCGAGATCGTGTTCCACTTCGGGATCTCGGTCCGGCAGTACCGGAAGACGTCCGCGGTCAGCCGCAGGGACGGTCTGGGCGGGAAGATGTACGTCCCGCGCGCGATGTACTCCTTCAGCACGTCGTTCTGGATCGTGCCCGTCAGCCGGTCGGCGCCTGCCCCCTGTTCCTCCGCGACCAGCTGGTGGAGGAGCAGCAGGAGGGCCGCCGGGGCGTTGATCGTCATCGAGGTCGAGACGGTGTCCAGCGGGATCCCGTCGAACAGCACCCGCATGTCGTCGATCGAGTCGATCGCCACGCCCACCCTGCCGACCTCGCCGTGTGCGAGCGGCGCGTCCGAGTCGTGGCCCATCTGGGTCGGCAGGTCGAAGGCGACGGACAGGCCCGTGGTGCCGTGGGCGATCAGCTGCCGGTAGCGGGCGTTGGACTCGGCCGCCGTACCGAAGCCGGCGTACTGCCGCATGGTCCACGGGCGGCTCGTGTACATCGACGGGTACACACCGCGGGTGAAGGGGTACGCCCCCGGCTCCCCCAGCTTCTCCACCGGGTCCCAGCCCGCCAGCGCCGCCGGCCCGTACACCGGCTCGACGGGCAGTCCCGACTCCGACTCACGCGTCATGGATGTGCTGCCTTCCTCCGAGCGGCCCCCGTTCACCACCATGCCGGGCCGTTCGCGCGGAGTCATCCGGGGGGAACATCTCAGGCATGCGGATGCGGAGATCGATCACCGCCCTGGCCGGCACGGCGGCCACGGCGGCTCTGACGACGGTGTGCGGCTGTACCGTGCAGGCCCCGGACCAGGCGGGCGGCCACACGCGGCCGCCCGTCCACATCGACGTCAGCCGTACGGCACCGGCGCCGGACCCGAGCACCACCACCCCCGACGACAAGCCGAGCGCGGCCCCCGCCCCCGCCGTCCTGTGGTCGCGCGGCGACACCGGGCGGGACGTGCGCGAACTCCAGGCCCGGCTGCGGCAGCTCGCCTGGCTCTTCGAGGGCCCGACGGGGACGTACGGCGAGCAGACGGAGCAGGCGGTCAAGGGGTTCCAGGCCAAGCGGGGGCTGCCGCAGACGGGACGGACGGACACCGTCACCTGGCGGCGGCTGGTCGGCATGTCCCACGAACCGGGGCAGTGGGAGCTGTATCCGATGGGCGGTCAGCCGGCCGCCGCACCCGACTCCCGGTGTCTGACGGGGCGGGTGCTGTGCGTCGACAAGACGAGCCGCACCCTGCGCTGGATGATCGACGGCCGGACCGTGTCGACGATGTCGGTCCGGTTCGGCTCTCAGTACACGCCGACGCGGGAAGGCGTGTTCCACGTCTTCCTGAAGTCCCGCGACCATGTGTCCACGCTCTTCCACACGCCGATGCCGTACGCGATGTTCTTCAGCGGCGGGCAGGCGGTGCACTACTCGGCGGACTTCGCGGCCCGGGGCTACGCCGGTGCCTCGCACGGCTGTGTGAACGTACGGGACGAGGCGGCGATCTCGGCGCTCTTCGCCCAGGTGCGGAACGGCGACAAGGTCGTCGTGTCCTGGTGAGTTCTGGGGCGCGGGCGGGACCGGGGGAACGTGTCCCGCCCGCGCCAGGTGCACGAGCCGTAGGTACGGGGGGAACCCCGGCTCAGTGCGAGGGCCGATGACCAGTCGGCTCACTATCTACTGCGCCCCGGGCGCCGAAAACGTCACACCTCCCGGGAAAAAAATTCTGCGGGATCACGAAACCGCAGGTCAGTGGGCTGAAGAGATGACGCCGGGCGGGACTTTCGACGCCCGCCCCAGTGACAGCCCTCAGTGGTGGCTGCCGCCGCCGTGGCCGCCGGAGGCCCGGCCACCGCCATGACCGGTGCCCGTGCCGGTGCCGACGTCGGTGCCGGACGTGGTGCCGGTGCCGGACTTGTCGTCCTGGTCCTGGTCCTGGTCCTGGCCCGTGCCGAGCGAGCCGCCGCTGCCGCCGCCCGACCTGCCGTCGCGCCCCGTGCCGCCGTCGGCGCCGGTGTTGTCGTCGTCCCCGCCCGGGGAGCCCGTACCGGCAACCCCGCCTTGGCCGCCGTCGAGGACGTCCGCGCAGTACTTCGGCACCCGCGACCGGCCGCCCGCCAGGTTCTCCAGGGTGGTGCGGCGCCCGGGGGCCAGGGTCCGGCCCGCGCGGATGTCGCGGCAGGACAAGGTCACGCCTTTCGGCCAGGTGCCGGGCGTGCCCGGGGCGGCGGAGGAACCGCCGGCCGTCTTCCCGCCGCCGGTGGCGGCGCTGCCGGGCGGGCCGCTGCCGCCGTCCGGGGCCGCCGCGTCCGTACCGCCGCCGTCCGAGGCGCCCGGCGACGGTGAGACCGGCGGGCGGTCGGGGCTCACGGCGGCCGAGACGGAGGCTCCGGGTTCCGGTCCGGTGCCGTCGAACGGGCGGGGCAGGAAACCGGTACCGGCCGCGACCCCGCCGACGATGCCGACGGCGAGCGCGGCGGCCAGCCCGAACCGCACGGACCGGCTCCGTCCGCCGTACCGCTTCTCACGAGTGGGGCCGCCGATGCGGACCAGTCCGGCGTCGGCCTCGTCGGTGGGATGGGCCCCGGCGCCGGGGAAGGCGGCCGGGGACTGCCTCCGCTCCCGTTCCGCGCGGGCCTCGCTGAAGGCCTTCAGGGCCGCGGACTCACCGGGGAGTTCCTCGTCGGCGTGGAGACCGGCGAGCGTCGGTCCGTCGCCCAGCGCGGCGAGCGCGGCCAGCGTCCTGGCGAGCTGCTCGGCCTGTTCGCGGGCCTCGGGGCCGACAGCGTCGCCGGGTGACTCACCGCGCAGCAGACGCTCCGCCGTCTCTCGGTCGAGCCACCTGTCCTGCTTGTCGGCCATCACATGTCCTTCTGCGTCCGCGTGCGCGCATGCGTCACACTCGCGGACGTTATCGCGCCGGGCCGCGGCCCCCGCTGGGGCGGCAGGGCGTCCAGCGCACCGGCCGACTCCGGGTCCTCGCCGAGCAGTTCGGCGAGCTTCTTCAGGCCGCGGTGCGCGGCGGTACGGACGGCGCCGGGCCGTTTGCCGAGCGTCTCGGCGGCGGTCTTGGCGTCCAGGCCCATCACGACCCGCAGGACGACGGCCTCGGCCTGGTCCTGCGGCAGCCGGGCGATGAGGTCCAGGGTGCGGCCGGTGGCGAGCGCCTCGATGGCCTCGCCAGCGGTGTCGGACTCGGCGGGCCGGCCGGTCAGCTCGGTCTCGTCGCCGCCTATGGCCGGACGCCGCCCGCGCATGCGGATGTGGTCCAGTGCGCGGTTGCGGGCGATCCGGGCGGCCCAGCCGCGGAAGCGGTCCGCGTCCCCGCTGAACCGCTCCAGGTCACGGGCGATCTGGAGCCAGGACTCGGAGGCCACGTCCTCGGCGTCGAGATCGCCGACGAGCGTGCGCACGTATCCGAGCAGCCGCGGGTGCACCGAGCGGTACACGGTCCGGAACGCGGTCTCGTCTCCGTCCTGTGCCGCAAGCACCGCGGCTGTCAGCTCCGCGTCGTCCCCCACGTGGCGGTTCCTCGGTCGATGGTTCGCGGTCCTCGGACCGCAGGTCGGTGCGGTGGTCTGCCGCTTGGCCGTTCGGCGCGAAAGGCACGTTACGACCTGAAACTGTCGGCCGTCCACGTCCGTAGAACATGCAACTGACTCGTGACGCGGGAAGGGGGCCGGAAGGTGTGACAGAAAACGCACTCATGGCGCTGTAGGGAGTACGGGCCGCCGCGCGACCCGTGCCGCGCGACGGCCGGGGCCTCTCCTGTGGGGGGTGGCGGCCCCGGCCGTTGCTTCGGCGACTCCACGGTCCGGCAGGCGCCCCTCCGGCGTCCGCCCGTTCACCCGTCACCGATCTCCCGGCGCACCGCGGTCACCATCGCTAACCTCCTCCTCCACCTCCTCGTCCGTGACCGTGACGGCCAGCCGACGGGCCAGCCGTCTCAGGCCGCGGTGCGCGGCCGTGCGCACGGCACCCGGGCGCTTGCCGAGGACGCGGGCGGCGGCGGGCCCGTCCAGTCCTACGACGACCCGCAGCAGCACGGCCTCCGCCTGGTCCTGCGGCAGCCCGCGGACCAGTTCCAGGGCGTGTTGGGTGGAGAGGGACTCCAGCGCCTGGTCATGAGTGCTGTACGGGCCGGGCAGGTCGGTTACGGCGTCCTGCTCCAGCGCCGTCGTCCGGGGCCGCACGCGGCGGCGGCGCAGATGGTCCAGGGCCCGGTGCCGGGCGATGGTCGCGGTCCAGCCGCGGAACCCCGCGCCGTCCCCCTTGAACCGTCCGAGGTCACGGGCGATCTCCAGCCAGGCGTCGGACGCCACGTCCTCGGCGTCGTCGCCGACGATCCCGCGCAGATAGCCGAGCAGCCCCGGCTGCACGATCCGGTACGCGACGGCGAACGCGGCCTCGTCCCCGTCCCGGGCCCGCGCCACGGCCGCACCCAGTTCCCCGTCGTCCGCCTGCGCCCGCCGGGGTTCCCCTCCCTGGCCCAAGACAGTCCTCGTTCACACTTCGCACGATTCCGTCGCGGGGCGCACGCCCCCACGGTCATCAGCGCCGCCCCGCCCGGAAATGTCACAAGCTGTACTGTCCACCGACCGCCGCCCACCAGGTCGGCGCTCAGGCGCGCCCCCGTGCCCGCCGGGACACCACCGCGCGCAGCACTCTGCGCCCCTCCGTGGACACGTCCAGCGCGCGACGCAGTCCGCCCGCGCCGTGGGCCGCGAGGAGCTCCAGGACGGTGACCTGGCGGCGCAGCTCGGCGGCGACGAGGGGCGGCATGCCCTCCGTACGGCCCGCGCGGCGGGAGTCGACGGAGCCGGCGTCCTCGGCCGGGTCGAGCAGGCGGTGGATCTGGAGCGAGGCGACGGAGCAGGCGTCCGCCCACAACCGCACCTCGGCGGCGGACCGGTCGGCCGGAGCCGCGTCGAGCATCCGGCGGGCGAGCAGCGCGGCCTCCCCGTCGTCCTCGCCCGACGCCAGCTTGGAGCGCACCTGTTCCAGGCACGTGCCCCAGTCCTCGGAACCGGCACCGGCACCGGGACCGGCACCGGTCTCGGCGAGGCTCGCCCACAGCGGCCGGAGGGTGTCGTCCTGGCCGCCGAGCAGGGGCACGCATCGATCCAAACAGGCCAGCCCGCTGGTGGCCAGCCCGCGTTCGTCGGCCTGCGCGATCAGTTCCACCAGGCTCATCCACGTCTCCCTCGCCAGGGCGCCCGCCTCACGGAGCCCGCACTTTCCCTTACTGCGCGCGACGAAGGAAGACTGTCACACAGTGGATTTTCAGCCAAGGGGCGCCCTGCCGGGTGCCCTGCCTCAGCCCAGCCGCCCCGCCAGTGAGGTGAACTGCGTCCAGGACATCGACGGCGTCCGCGCGTCCCACAGCTTCTGCGCGAGGGCCCGCAGCGGCATCCGGACTCCGGCGGCGACCTGGCCTTCCGTCTGCGAGTTCGCGAGATCGCACCACACGGAGAAGGACCCGCCGAGGATCTGGCTGTCGTACCTCGCCGGCACCGCCGTCGTGCCGCGCAGCACCCGCGGGGTCCACTGCTGGTAGATGCGCTGTCCGGTCGGGTAGGCGAAGTCGTTCGGCTCGCCGAGGACGTAGTAGAGGTACTCGTCGTTGTAGTTGAGCACCTTGCGCCCGGTGCTCAGGTACTCCGTCGGCACCCGCGCCCCGATCTCCTTGCCCGTCCAGTACGCGACCACGAGGTCGGAGGCGGGCTTCACGGTCGTGCCGCGGAAGAAGCCGTCGTTCCACACCCGCATGGTCCGGTCGTGGGCGCGGACGGTGTCGGCGCGGTCGTTGAGCCAGCCCGTCGCGAGGTCGGCGACGCCCGCTCCGGAGCCGTAGCGCTGCCGCGCCGCGGTGGCGAGCTGCGGGTAGGAGGCGGCCGGGCTGGAGACGGTCAGCGCCTGGTACTCGTCGCCGCCGAGGTGCCACTGCGCGCCGGGGAACAGGCCCGCGTACTCGCCCAGCAGGTCGTCGAGGAGCTTCCCGGAGGCGTCCTTGGAGATGTCGATCGCCCCGCGCGTCGCCACCCCGTTCACATTGCGCAGCTGCAGCTCGGGATGGGCGGCGAGGACGGCCCCGAGGTGGCCGGGCGAGTCGATCTCCGGGACGACGGTGATGTGCCGCGAGGCGGCGAGGTCGACGATCTGCTTGACCTGGGCCTTGGTGAGGTGCTGCTGCGCCACGATCTCCGGGTGCGTGTCGGACTCGATCCGGAAGGCCTGGTCGTCGGAGAAGTGCAGTCCGAACTGGTTGTACTTCAGGTCCCCGAGCTCCCGGATCCGGTCCTCGATCCACCCCGGGGAGAAGTACTTGCGCGCGATGTCCAGGGAGAAGGCCCGCTGCGGCTTGGCGGGCGCGTCCCGCACGATGCCCTCCGGGGCCCTGCCCGCGCCCTTCACCTCCTGCTTGAGCGTGCGGGTGCCGTAGAAGACGCCGGCGTCGGAGGGCCCGCTGACGGTGACCCGCCCTCGCCCTACGTTCATGGTGTACGACTCCGGGTTCCCGCTCCCGCCGCCGATCGTCAGCCGCAGGTCGCCGAAGCGGACGTCGTCCTTCTCCCCCGCGTACGTCATCCCCAGCTCCCCGGCGATCAGCCGCCCCTCGTCGGTGAGGCTCGGGTCGCTCACGACCACCCGGTACTCGGCGGTGGGCCGCCAGCCGGGGCCGCGGGCGGCCGAGTGGGTGCGGACGGCGGGAATGGTGCGGGGGGCGGTGGACAGGGGGTAGGTGCGGGTGGGGCTGGGGGCGGCGGAGGTCCTCGCCGCGGAGGCGGACGGCCCGTCGCCGGTGGCGGCCCCCCGGGAGGTCTGCCGTCCCGCCACGGATCCCGCGACCGTGCTGTCGTCCCCGTCGGCCGAGGCCCACAGCCCCACTCCGACCCCGAGGGCCGCGACCAGCCCGCCGGCTATGAGGGCCCGCAGCACGACCCGCTGCTGCGGCTGCTTCTCTGGCGCCCGGCGCCGATGCCTGTGCCTGCTCACTCCGCCAACCGTACGACCCCCGCGTGGCCTAAGCGCGCCGAAGCAGTCCACCACACGTTCTGAAACTCTCCCGTTAGAGTGAAATTCGGGCAAGCGTCGGACACATCATGACCACTCCCGATAACGTGACGACACACCCTCCACCGCATCCCCTGCCACATCACACGTGACGCGAGGACCCACGCTGTCTGCGCACCGTCTTCCCCAGCTCACCGGCCGCCTTCCCATACCGGCGCAGACCCGGAGCCCGTCGGCCCCTCTCCTGGACACCTTCAACACCGTCCCGGCCGAAGAGGCTCACGAGACCCTCCTCACCTGCCTGCACAGCCTGCGCTGGGCGCGCCGCGTGGCCGAACACCGCCCGTACCCCACCCCGGAAGCCCTCCTGGCCGCGTCGGACGAGGCGGCGTACGACCTGACGGCGGGGGATCTGACGGAGGCCCTGGCGGCGGAGGCCCTGCCCACGCTGCCCGAGGGGACGTACGAGGCGGCCCACACCGCGCTGAGCGCGGCCCACGCAGCCTACGAGGCCCGCTTCGGACATGTGTTCGTCATCTGCCTCGACGGTGTACCGCAGAACGAGGTCCTCGACCACGTCCTGGAGGGAATCCGGTCACGATTGACAAACGATCCGGAGGAGGAGCGGGTCGTCACGGCGGAGGAGCTGCGGCGCCTGGCACGGCAACGACTGGGGAAGCTCCTTCAAGGGCGCGGGCTGTGACATCTGCGGCTCCGCCACGGGGCGCGACCAGCCCAAACGACACCGCACCCGGCAGACAACCCGCACAACCCACCACAGATGCCGCAACGCTCACCCATATGCGTGCCACTTTGATCACACCGGTAGGCCCGGCGTAAGCGCCGCAGGCAACCGTCGCTACGATGCTGGGGGCCGGTGGACCGTACCCGGCCGGGCCCGTCCGACACCGAAGCCGGCAGGCCCCAATCCCCGCTCCCGGAGGGTTCTTCCGTGCCGGCTGGAACGCTGTACCGCGGCCGGGAAGGAATGTGGTCCTGGGTGGCTCATCGAGTCACCGGCGTCCTCATCTTCTTCTTCCTGTTCGTACACGTCCTGGACACCGCTCTCGTGCGTGTCTCCCCCGAGGACTACGACAAGGTCGTAGCCACGTACAAGACGCCGATCGTGGCCGTGCTGGAGTACGGCCTCGTCGCCGCCATCCTCTTCCACGCGCTCAACGGCCTGCGTGTCATCGCCGTCGACTTCTGGTCGAAGGGCCCGCGCTACCAGAAGCAGATGCTCTGGAGCGTCGTGGGCATCTGGGTCGTGCTGATGCTCGGGGCGATCTACCCCGTCCTCGGCCACGCCGCTCGTGAACTGTTCGGGAGCTGAGCCCCATGGCCACCACTGAAACCACCGCGTCCGGGATCGGCCCCGTCGAGGGCGGCTCGTTCTACGACGTCGACAACCCTGCGCCCCTCATCGAGGCCCCGCGCAAGCGCACCAAGAAGTCCCCGAAGTCCACCCGGGGCAACTTCGAGATGGCCGCATGGCTGTTCATGCGCCTGTCCGGCGTCGTGCTGGTCGTCCTCGTCATCGGTCACCTGCTGATCCAGCTCGTGCTGGACGGCGGCGTGTCGAAGATCGGCTTCGCCTTCGTGGCGGGCCGCTGGGCGTCTCCGTTCTGGCAGGTCTGGGACCTCCTCATGCTGTGGCTCGCGATGCTGCACGGTGCCAACGGCCTGCGCACGGTCATCAACGACTACGCGGAGCGCGCGAACACCCGGCTGTGGCTGAAGGGCCTGCTCTACACCGCCACGGTGTTCACCATCCTGCTGGGCACGCTGGTGATCTTCACCTTCGACCCGAACATCCGCTAGGCACGGGGTTGCGAGAAACATGAAGATCCACAAGTACGACACAGTCATCGTCGGCGCCGGCGGCGCGGGGATGCGCGCGGCCATCGAGTCGACGAAGCGCAGCCGCACCGCGGTCCTGACCAAGCTCTACCCCACCCGCTCCCACACGGGCGCCGCGCAGGGCGGTATGGCCGCCGCGCTGGCCAACGTGGAGGAGGACAACTGGGAGTGGCACACCTTCGACACGGTCAAGGGCGGTGACTACCTGGTCGACCAGGACGCCGCCGAGATCCTGGCGAAGGAGGCCATCGACTCCGTCCTCGACCTGGAGAAGATGGGCCTGCCGTTCAACCGCACGCCGGACGGCACGATCGACCAGCGCCGCTTCGGCGGTCACAGCCGCAACCACGGCGAGGCACCGGTCCGCCGGTCCTGCTACGCGGCGGACCGCACCGGCCACATGATCCTGCAGACGCTGTACCAGAACTGCGTGAAGGAGGGCGTGGAGTTCTTCAACGAGTTCTACGTCCTCGACCAGCTGATCACCGAGGAAGACGGCGTCAGGAAGTCGGCCGGCGTCGTCGCCTACGAACTGGCGACCGGCGAGATCCACGTCTTCCAGGCGAAGGCCGTGATCTACGCGTCCGGCGGCTGCGGCAAGTTCTTCAAGGTGACGTCGAACGCGCACACGCTGACCGGTGACGGCCAGGCGGCGGTCTACCGCCGCGGCCTGCCGCTGGAGGACATGGAGTTCTTCCAGTTCCACCCGACCGGCATCTGGCGCATGGGCATCCTGCTGACGGAGGGCGCCCGTGGTGAGGGCGGCATCCTCCGCAACAAGGACGGCGAGCGCTTCATGGAGAAGTACGCGCCGGTCATGAAGGACCTCGCGTCCCGGGACGTCGTCTCGCGCTCCATCTACACGGAGATCCGCGAGGGCCGCGGCTGTGGCCCCGAGGGCGACCACGTCTACCTGGACCTCACCCACCTCCCGCCGGAGCAGCTGGACGCCAAGCTGCCCGACATCACCGAGTTCGCGCGCACCTACCTGGGCATCGAGCCGTACACGGACCCGATCCCGATCCAGCCCACCGCGCACTACGCCATGGGCGGCATCCCGACGAACGTCGAGGGTGAGGTCCTGGCCGACAACACGACGGTCGTCCCCGGCCTGTACGCGGCCGGCGAGGTCGCCTGCGTCTCGGTCCACGGCGCCAACCGCCTCGGCACCAACTCGCTGCTCGACATCAACGTCTTCGGCCGCCGCGCGGGCATCGCCGCCGCCGAGTACAGCCAGCGGGCGGACTACGTCGAGCTCCCCGAGAGCCCGGCGGACCTGGTGGTCTCCCAGATCGAGCGGCTGCGCACGTCCACCGGCACCGAGCGGGTGGCGGTCCTGCGCCGCGAGCTGCAGGAGACCATGGACGCGAACGTCATGGTGTTCCGCACCGAGCAGACGATCAAGACCGCGGTCGAGAAGATCGCGGAGCTGCGCGAGCGCTACAAGAACGTGTCGATCCAGGACAAGGGCCGCCGTTTCAACACGGACCTCCTCGAGGCGATCGAGCTCGGCAACCTGCTCGACCTGGCCGAGGTCATGGCGGTCTCCGCGCTCGCCCGCAAGGAGTCCCGCGGCGGTCACTACCGCGAGGACTACCCCAACCGCGACGACGTCAACTTCATGCGCCACACCATGGCGTACCGCGAGGTGGGCGACGACGGCAGCGAGACCGTCCGTCTCGACTACAAGCCGGTCGTCCAGACCCGCTACCAGCCGATGGAGCGTAAGTACTGATGGCAACCCCGACCCTCGACAAGGCGGACGCGGCCGGCGCCCCCGAGCCCGGCTTCGCCGACTCCCCGTACATCACGGTCACCTTCCGCATCCGCCGCTTCAACTCCGAGGTCTCGGCGGAAGCGACCTGGGAAGACTTCCAGCTGGAGATCGACCCGAAGGAGCGTGTCCTCGACGCCCTCCACAAGATCAAGTGGGATCTGGACGGCACCCTGACCTTCCGCCGCTCCTGCGCCCACGGCATCTGCGGTTCGGACGCGATGCGGATCAACGGCAAGAACCGCCTCGCGTGCAAGACGCTGATCAAGGACATCAACCCCGCCAAGCCGATCACGGTCGAGCCCATAAAGGGCCTGACGGTCCTGAAGGACCTGGTCGTCGACATGGACCCGTTCTTCCAGGCGTACCGCGACGTCATGCCCTTCCTCATCACGAAGGACACGAACGAGCCCACGCGGGAACGCCTCCAGTCGGCGGAGGACCGCGAGCGCTTCGACGACACCACGAAGTGCATCCTCTGCGCCGCGTGCACGTCCTCGTGCCCGGTGTTCTGGAACGACGGCCAGTACTTCGGCCCGGCCGCGATCGTCAACGCGCACCGCTTCATCTTCGACAGCCGTGACGAGGCGGGCGAGCAGCGCCTCGAGATCCTGAACGACCGCGACGGCGTCTGGCGCTGCCGCACCACGTTCAACTGCACGGACGCCTGCCCGCGCGGCATCGAGGTGACGAAGGCGATCGCCGAGGTGAAGAAGGCACTGATCACGCGCCGCTTCTGAGGTCGTCTTCAGTACGTCCGCGAGGGCCCCGTTTCCCGGTCGGTGACCGGGGGCGGGGCCCTCGGGCGTGCAGGCGGCCGGGGGCCACGATCGGGTGACGCACCACTGACCGGGACCCGCTCGCCAGTCCGCTACCTGGACGATGTCCGCATGGCAGCATCACGACCGGCCCGCCCCTGACCACGTGGGCCGACTGGCTCATGGAACGCAACCCCGGCCACCGCTTCGAGATCATTGACGGAGTCCTGGTGGTGACCCCACTCCCCGACGGCCCGCACACCGAGGTACTCACAGACGTGACGGTCGCGTACTTCCGGGCGGGCATCGAACGCTCCGGGGCAGAGGTCCTCCAGAAGGTAGCGGTCTGGCTCCCCACCGACGCGGAGGACTACGCCATTCCGGACCTCTCCGTGGTGGACCCGGACTTCGAGGCCCACATGGTCGAGAACAACTGCTACGCCCCGGACTGTTTCCGCATGGTTCTGGAGGTCACGTCGGAGAACCCGAACCTGGACCTACGTCACAAGGTGCGCGCGTACGCGGCGGCCGCGATCCCGGTCTATGTGATCGTCGACCGCGAGAACCAGCGTCTCCACGTCCTCACCGCCCCACCGAGGACGAGTACGCCACCCACCGCGTGCACTCCCCGGGCGAGGTGGTCACCCTGCCCGACTCCATCGGGGCCCAGGTGAAGTTGGACGTCGCGGAGATCCTCAAGGCGGGTCAGCCGAAGACGAGCGGCTGAGTCGTCACCACGGGGCGTACCACTCGGGATCCCCGCCACCGAGCCGCCGGCGAAGATAGTCCTCCAGGCTGCTCGCCACCCAGCGCCGGCTGTCGCTCTCGTGATCCCAGACGAAGACGTCCGCCCGCTCGGGCTTGACGACGAAGGCGAACAGATCCCCATTACCGCTCTCCCCGAAGAGAAGCAGCGGATCGAACGGCATGTACAGCCCCCGGAAATCGACCGAACTCCGGAACTCGAGATTCCGGTCGACGACCTCCCCGACCGAACACACGACACGGGCCCCGTGCTTGTCCCGGGCGCCGTCCACCACACCCCAGAATTCCTTCAACGCGGCAGGAAGCGGATGCCCCAACACCACTTCCGCCACCCGCATTTCCTCCTCACAACCGGGTTGCCCCGCAAGTTCCACGTCACCCGACAGCGAGGAAATGAGCTCGATCCACATACGGTCATCTTTCATGAATCCACGCCACACACAACCCTCTTTACGCGGCAAGCACATAGACCTCCCGCACCCCGCCCAGCAGCCGCTCAAGGCCCGGCGACGAGAGCGACTTCATCGACCGGCAGGTACCCCCAAACCGTTCCGCAACCGTCGTCACCGAGCAGCGCCCTTCCGGAGACCGGCAGCCCAGGACGGCCAGCCCGACATCGCCGCCGCCCTCGGCCTCACGTGCCGAACCCGGACAGATCCCGATCACGCAATGGCCCTGACCGGGGACCAGTGGAGGCCGAAGCCGCCACGCGAGACCACATCGCCGGCGGGGTGGACACGCCGGCTCCGGACTGTCGTGGAGGCAGCCGTGCTCGAAGCGAGCCGCGCCCAGGGCGAATCCCGACCGCTCACCTCCACGAGTGATCCACTGTGACAGCCGTTCCACGTCCGTCCATGTGCACTGAAGTCCGCCGGTGTTGCCGTCACTACTGCAGTCGACGGTCTAGACCACTCAGGCTCGGGATTTGAGATCCACGTCAAGCTGCCTCGTCGTGCGGAGTGAGACTGATGCTCAAGTCGGCTCCAAGGGCACGGGCCAGGCGGCGCAGCATCGGAAGGGTAGGCACCGTTCCACCGGCTTCGAAGCGGGAGATCTGCGGCTGTTTCATCCCGCACCGCTCAGCCAGCTGGGCCTGGGACAGCCCGAGCTCGGTGCGCCGGTCATGGACGAGTCTGCCCAGCTCGCGGGCGAGTGCTGTGGAGGCTTCAGGCATGGCTCCTCCCGGGTTCAGGCGGCGGGGGTGACGATGGTGACGGTGGGCTCATCCCCAGGGGCGAGGTGCATGTCGACGGTGAGGTCCAGGGCTCGGGCCAGGCGCATGATGACAGCGATGGGCGGCAGTTCGGTGGCAGTCTCGATGCCTTCGACCTCATCGGCTGTGGTGTGCAGGCGCTCGGCCAGGTCGGCCTCGCTCAGCCCGAGTTGCTTGCGCCGGTCGTAGACGGCTTTGCCCAGGGTCATGGCCAGACTGGCTTCTTCATAGACGCGGTCATACTCAGGGTCGGCGTCGAGGTGCTCACCAACCAGCTGGCGGTGGCGGCGGGTCCTCCATTCGCTGTGATTCATCGGCTCTCCTTGAGGTCACGGCTGTAGAGGTCGTGTTCGGCGGCTGCCTGGTGCTCGGCTTCGCACAGCCGTTGAGCGGCATGCGCGCGGTCCACTTCGGCCTGCTCGCGCATCTTGGTCTTGCGGAACACGGTGAGCAGCACGACGCGACGGTCGGGCGCGAGCCAGTAGGTAATGCGCTGGTGGGCATCGCCGAGGCGGAAGCGCAGCTCGCGGAGCTTGCCGCCCAGGTGGCGGGAGTGCGGTTCGTCGAGCGTGGTGGGCTGCTCGGCGAGCAGGTCGGCGACACGTTCGGCCTGCTTATAGTGATGGGCGGGAATGCTCTCCAGCCACAGCCGCACCTCCGGTTCGATCTCGATCGAGTACCGCCCGCTGTCCATAGCACCGATGATATACGGCACGGGGTGCGAGAGCGCGACTTCGTAGCTCAGGTCGTGTGCCGTCGCCGCGACCGTAGCCACTCCACGTCGCACGGCCACGCCCACATCGGCGTCACCGGCCCCGTCTACGCCCACGTCCGACTCCGCCTCCAGCGCGACGCCATCGACACCCTCAGCACCGCGCTCAGCAATGGTGGGATCACCGAGACGGCCAGCTCCGATGGCGACGAACCGCCGCCTTGCGCGAGTGAAAGCAAGGTCGTGGGCTATAGGAAGAGGGGACAGGTCATCAACCTGCCCCCTCTCGCCATTTACCGCACCTACCCGCGGAGGTTATTCACCCACCGCGAACCGCCAATCCCACAGAGGTTCCCTCTGGAACCGCTCCAGAACCTCTCCATATTCGATGAGTTCGCCGTAATTAGTATCCAGCAAGCCCGATAGCCCCTGGATTACTTCACCCAGGAGATCGCGAATACAAGACACTCCCGAGTATTCAAGCGTGATCGCCTGAAACTCGCCAATCCTCTGGCGAATCTCATTCCCTTCCTCCTGATCGAATTCATCGAGGACATCCCCGGACGCGTCTACACCGAAGCTGCATTCTCCTCGATCCAGCCGATCAAAGGTTTCACCCTCACTGTAGGCGCCAGCCTGCTGCAGACGGGCCACGATGTGCTGATGGCTCCCTGGGGGGCTGAGGAGAACGATGGTAGGCTGCATGGATCTTCCTGTCGTGACGGGCGCTTGTGTCGCATCTTGGACTACGGAGCCAAGATATCCAGCAGGACATTCTTGTCGCGAGTGACCATGATGCCGGCCTGCTCAAGACTCTTGATCACGCTTCCTCGCCCTTGCGGGAGGTAAACGATGACCGGATAATCCGTCAGACTCTGAGTCCTCAAAGCCTGTTTCAGCACTCCCTTACCCGAGCCTGTCTTGACCTGAACCACGGCGTTCCTCGTCACGATGTCGAAATCCGTGAGCACTTGGCCGTCTGCGCCGACAATGTCGACTCCCTGTGCCCGGACATGCCCTCCGCTGACGTTGCCGTCACCGTTGCCGTCAAACCACGCAGGGGTCCCGCTGGAACACTCCAGCGGGACCCCTGTCATTTCACCCTCTATTCGCGTGGCGTCGAGTCCAGCCACTCCGGCGAGAACCGCTGAATTACCGGATTATCGGCCAACCCGGGGACATTTCCAGTCAGACGAGCATGCGCCTCTCGCAGGAAGTCACCGAAAGCGCCAACAAGCTCTTCCCGCTCCACAGAGACCCGCCACTGATGCTTCGAGGACGTAATTTCAACTAGACCAGCATCACGTCGCAAGCGGATGATTTCATCGTCTTCCGTGAAGCCGATCGCCGCATCTTCTCCTGACAATAGACGACTCAACGCGTGGCAGAGAGAAAGGGCTAGATCAACGAGGGTTAGATGCCCCTCGCTAGAGATAACCTCAACCTCGCCAACCACGAGTTCGGCACTCACCCCGAAGTACTTGTAGCAGAGATCCGTCTCACTGATGGCCGCTGGGTTTACCTGGAAGGCCTTGTCCCAGGTATCGCGCCAAGGCGACCCAGCTTTCGGCACCTCGAAAGAGAATTGAATCACGAATTCCTCAGCTCGCCGTTACTCAACTAGAACGGGAACGCCGTCACGACTTTACCGTCAACAACGACGACACGGATGCCTGTCAACTCTCCCCCGCCATTCGCCGGACCTGCCCTTCCAACGGGAACGCCGAAATCCCACTCATATATCTGTCCGGCGCGTGGCCTACCGGTTTCAGGGTCCGGAGTGTTAGCCCTAGGCGTCCCTCGGTCGATGGTCTCCGCTATTCGCCCGCGAACATGTTTGGCCTTGCCTGTGAAAATTCCAGCCTTATCGTCGACCTTCACACCGCCAGGACGGTGCCGATCCACGATGTGCTGCCAGTCCCCATTTTCCAGCGCCGCGGTTCCACACAGGCCATTCGAATTGTGAACGAGGACCGGAGTCGACCCAGCCAGCACATAGTACGTGTGCTACGCGACCCCTCCCCACCTGCGTTTTCGCAGGTCAAGCGGTATTCGGCGGTCCGCTGGGGTGCGGGTTCGGCCGGGGTTGTTCGTGGTTGTTGCCGTCACTACTGCCGTCAGAGGTCCAGACCTGGTCCAGGCCCGGACTGGGCCTCTGGGCTACTTGAGGTGCTCGGTGAGGTCGTCCACGGTCCAGTCGGCCTGGCGGAGGATGGAGCGGAGGGTGCCGGGCGCGAGGGAGCGGTGCAGGGGCACGATGACGGTGCGATCGTCCTTGCGGTACTTGGCGTGGCTGCCGCGGGTCGCGATGTGGCCGAAGCCGGCGCGTTCGAGTGCCTTGGCGATCTCGGTGCCGGACAGGCCGTGGGGGACGGCGGGGCTCATGCGACGCGGACTTCCACCGGGGCGGTGATCACGTCGGCGACGGCCTCGGGGGCGGGGGCGTCCTCGAAGTACAGCTCCAGTGCCTCGCGGAGGTTGGCCAGGGCCTCTTCGATGCTCTCCCCCTGGCTGGTGACCTCGACCTGGAGACAGCGGGCCACGTACCACTCGTCCTCACGGGTGACCGCAGCGGTCAGATGCAGTGCGCGTGTCATGGATGAAAGTCTGGCACGCCGGGCGACGCCGTCAGAGGTTTTCCGGCCGCGGACCACCGAATGCGGTGAGTCTCCAGCGACGCGCGGTCGGGGGCGACTCGGCCGCCAGAGGCGACGTCGGCCACCGCCCTCGGTGAGCCCGGTGACGGACGTGAAGGGTCGGCCCCCTGGTCGGCCCTTGCCTGCGATCCGGCCGTAGGACGGTCGTCGGCGACAACTTGCTGTGCGAAGCTCGAGGGCTCAACGCCCACAACATGCGCCTGGCGGCACCAGGTTGGGCCCAGCTCGCGCCTGGGTCCGGCCGTCTGCCAGCACCTCACTCGGGTCTCGGCTGCTCGCCCGACGGCGGGTCGGTCGGCGACGGAGGCCCGCACCAGCGGGCGGGTCCCGCCTTGAACCTCGAAGAGAAAATCTGAACGCAGCCCCGGAGCCCGCCCGGCGCGGCGGGTCAGTGGCCCTGCTCGTCTCCGCCCGCCTCCAGGGCCTGGACGCGGTGACGGAGGTCGGCGATCTCCTCGACGGCGTCGGCCAGGGCACGTTCCAGCGCCTCGACGCGGGCCGCCGTTCCGCTTGCGGGTTCGGTTACCTCCCTGCCGTCTTGGTCATCAGCTTCGGCCTCATTGTCGGGGTGGTCGCGGTGGGCGACGAAGGCGCCCTTGCCGGGGCGGGAGACCGCCCACCCGTCCTCCTTCAGCACGGTCATTGCCTTCTGCACGGTCAGGCTGGATGCCCCGAACTCCCGCATCAGCACGGCCTGCGTCGGCAGCGGATCTCCCGGCTGCAGACCGCCTGAGCGGATCCGCTCTCGCAAGGTCTCGGCGATGACCTCGAACGTCAGCTGCACCCCGCTGCCCGCCGGCCTGCGCCCGCGTCGCCCCACCACCACGCCGGTCACCCCTGCCCTCCGTGCCCCACTACCACCGGATTTCGGCCCGTCCAAACCCGGAAACCGGCCTCACACTACCCGCGTCCCACCACCCAGCAGAAAGGAATCAGGAGGGATGCACTTGAATGCGCAGGTGAGGCGATGTTAACGTCACGCACCCGCCGGTGATCACCACCGCGCCCCGCCGACCAACCCCCGGTCCGGCCCCCGCGCCCACTCCGAGGCGCCCCGTTCATCTGTGAGCCGACGACTTCGGCCTGCCCACACCACCTCGCGCGTACCGCTTCCGCGCTCCCGCCGAAAGGCCCCGTTCCGCATGCCCGCACAGCTCTCACTCCCGTACCCCGCAAACGCCACGACCGCATGCCGGCGGTCGTCTACGTTCGCCATGCCGACCGCGCCGCCGAACCCGGCCACCGCCGTGCCAGCGGGTGGCCGGTCGGCGCTGGACCGCCGCGTCAGGCTCACCGCCAAGCTGGCCAAGCTCGCCGCCATCGGCCAACTCGCACCCCTCGCACGGCAGATCAGCACCCTCGGCGGCTGCGCGCACCCGATCCGACTGACCGGGCACCGCACCCGCCTGGACAGCGCGACCGGCGAGATCCTCGACCACTTCGACTCCAGTCGGCTCCCAGCGGGTGAACTGCTGGTCCGTTGCGGCAACCGTCGCGCCACCCGCTGCCCCGCCTGCTCCACCGTCTACCGCTACGACACCTACCAGCTCATCGCCGCCGGACTGCGCGGCGGCAAAACCGTCCCCACCAGCGTCGCCGCACACCCCCGCGTCTTCACCACCCTCACCGCCCCCGGCTTCGGCCCCGTCCACAACCAACCCGACACCGGACACTGCCACTGCGGCCAACTCCATGCCGACGACGACCCGCTCCTCGGCACCCCGCTCAACCCCGAGCGGTACGACTACGCGGGCGCGGTGCTGTGGAACGCGCACGCCCCCGCCCTGTGGGCACGCTTCACCATCCACCTCCGCCGGGAGATCGCCAAGGCGGCGGGGCTGACGCAGCGGAATCTGCGCCATCACGCCACCCTCTCGTACGCGAAGGTCGCCGAGTATCAGAAACGGGGACAAGTCCACTTCCACGCCGTCATCCGCCTCGACGGCCCCACCGGCCCGGGCAGCACCCCGCCCGCCTGGGCCACCGTCCAGCTCCTCAACCACGCCGTCCGCGCCGCCGCCACACGCACCCGCGTCCACCACGAGGGCGAACCGCCGAAGCAACCGCAGCCCGCCAAGGACACCCACTCGTCCCAGCCCCAAGGGTCAGACCAGGCAGGGCGGTTGGTGTTCCGGTTCGGGCAGCAGATCGACGTCCGCGCGATCCGCGGCACCGACTTCACCGGTGGCGGCCCGGTCACCGACCGGCACGTCGCCAGCTACATCGCCAAGTACGCCACCAAGGGCGCCGAGACCACCACCGGCACCCTCGACCGCCGCCTGCGCATCCTCGCCGAACTCGCCGCCCACGACATCACCGACCACGCCCGCCGCATGATCCACACCGCCTGGCGCCTCGCCACCAAACGCGCGCACGCCCACCTCCGCCTGCGCCAATGGGCCCACATGCTCGGCTTCCGAGGCCACTTCTCCACCCGCACCCGCCACTACTCCACCACCCTCGCCCACCTCCGAGCCCAACGCACCACCTGGCGAACCAGCCAACCCGACACCGCCAACCAGACCTCAGCCCCGGCTGAGACGCGGGCCGGTCAGACGGACGACAGTCCGGCCGGTGACCGCGCCGGACACCCGACCGACCTGGCCGCCAGTCACCGTCCCGGTCCCCGCGATATCCCCAGTCAGCGCGCGGGCTCGGACACCACGCTGGTCATCTCCCACTGGCAGTACGCCGGAACCGGCCTCCTGCCCGAACTCGAACACCTCGCCGACCTCCTGACCGCGAAACGGCAGACCCGACGCGAACAACCGACCCGAACCCGGCGCTCGAAGCGCTCCGGTGACCGCGCCGGTCACTCCGCTGATCGGCCGACCCGTGCTGTCCGGACGGAGTCCCTCGCGTGACCGCCGGCGCGGAACTCCTCACCGTCCCCCAGGTCATGGAACGCCTCCAACTCGGCCGCACCGCCGTCTACGACCTCCTCCGCACCCGCCAACTCCCCTCCCTCACCCTCGGCCGCGCCCGCCGCATCCCCGCACACGCCCTCACCGACTTCATCCACACCCGCCTCGACCAGGAAGCCGCATGACGACCACACCCCGCGACATCCCCGCCTCCCGCCGCACCCGCGCCAACGGAGACGGCACCGTCTACCAGCGAAAAGACCGCCGCTGGGAAGCCGCCGGATACGTCCTCGCCCCCGGCAACACCCGCCGCCGCATCCGCGTCTACGGCAGCTCACGCACGGAGGCACTGGCCAAGCTCACCGAGAAGATCGCCGCCAGCAACCGCGGCGTCCCCGCCGTCACCGCCCAGGGCAGCCTGGCCGCCTACCTGACGTACTGGCTGGAGAACGTCGCCGTCCACCAACTCCGCGAGACCACCCACACCCGCTATACCGCCGTCGTGCACCAATACCTGATACCGGGCCTGGGCCGGAAGAAGCTCGCCAAGCTCACCGCCAAGGACGTCCGAACCTGGCTCAACGCCCTGCGGACCGTCTGCCAGTGCTGCGCACGCGGCATCGACGCCGGCCGCAACCCGAACGCACAGGCCAGCCGACGCCCGCGCTGCTGCGCACTCGGCCGCTGCTGCGGCAAGCAGCTCTCTGCACTGACGCTCGCCTACATCCACTCGGTGCTCAAGTCCGCACTGGAGCACGCCGTCCGCGAAGAGGAGATTCCACGCAACGTCGCCCGGAACGTCCGCACTGGAACACCCCGCCCCCGCCGCTTCAACCCCCTCACCGCCGAAGAGGCCCGGCAGTTTCTCGCCGCCGCACAGGGGCACCGACTCGCCGCACTGTTCGAGCTCGCCCTGCGCACCGGGCTACGCAAGGGCGAACTCCTGGGGCTGCGCTGGGAAGACCTCGACCTCGACAGCGGCACGGCCAGCATCCGCCGCACCCTCCAACGCACCCACAGCCGTGGCCTGGCCACCCTGCCGACCAAGACCATCAGCTCCGAACGGCGCATCGCCCTGCCGACCTCCTGCGTCAACTCCCTCCGCGCACACCGCGAGCGGCAGGCCAGGGAGCGAGACCGGGCAGGCTCGATGCGGCAGGACAGCGGACACGTCTTCACGCGGCCGGACGGACACCCGATCGAGCCCGCCACCCTCACCCGGCACTTCAACACGCTGCTCCGCGAAGCCCGCCTGCGGCCGATCCGGTTTCACGACCTCCGCCACTCGACGGCGACCCTGCTTCTGGAGCAGGGCGTCGAACTCGTCGTCATCAAGGAACTCCTGGGCCATGCCCACATCGGGGTGACCGCAATGGTGTACGCACACGTCCGCCTCCGCCTTCAGCGCCAGGCCATCGACCTCCTCAACCATGCGCTGGGCAACCTCGCCGAGGCCGCCCCCGAGCCCGGCGACGGCGACGACCCGCCGCTTTGTGCAGCACCGGTCCGCTGACGTTGCCGTCAACTACTGCCGTCAAGACCGACGGGAGCCCCACCTACAGGGCTCCCGTTTTGCTATAGCACTTTGCAGATCACCTGACGTCGACGTCTCGCTTGTAGCGCATAATGGCTCACATGAGCTATCTCGCCCCCACGGACAATCAGGGCCTGCTGCGATTTCTACGGAGATGGTATGGCGCCCCGGCAGTGCCCAATGTAAGGCTGGGAGAGTCACCTGGAGTACCCAGGGAACTTGTTGAGTGGCATGAAATCTCCGCCCGGTGGGGCGGGCTGATCGCCTCGCACAACTACGCCATCCCACTGCCGGAACTCTCGACAGAAGACGGAAAGATTCCGTTCTGGGTCGAGAATCAAGGAACTTGGGTTTGGGCATTCGACCCGAACAACGAAGATCACTCCGTATACGAGCGAGAGCCCTCTGACGAGCCCACCCCATGGAAGTGCACTGGCGAGCGGCTTTCAGAATTTCTGATTCACGCCACAGTCGTAGAGGCAATCATGGGTGCTCCTGCAAGTAAAGTCGCGCAAGGAGTACAAGTAGATTGGCTCTGGTCTCAGGAAGGGATTAGCGAGTTCCCCTTCCCTGCATGGAACTGGCCGACCCGCGATTCACGCATCCTCTTCGGTGAGAGCTGGCTGGCTCTCATCCACCCGAGCGACGCCCCCGAGGCCGGTCATGACATCACCCTGGCAGCGGTTGCGCCAGAGGACCTCGAATGGGCGGAAAATGCCACAGGAATCAAGTGGCGCTCTTACTCCGGAGTGCAGGACCACACAACCAACGAGCCACTCCCCTGGTAGGTAGTCAGGGTGTGAATCGGCGGCCGATCCACCCGGATCGGCCGCCGATTACGTCCCTGAATCAGTCAGGGAGTCCCACGAATTTCTCGGTCCTCCCTGGCGAGATGACCCACAACTGGGCACCCTCAGGCAACATGTCAGGCAAGGTACTTGCACATGTTCCACACGCCCCAGTCGGGTAGTCGATATAGAGCACAGCTTTTCTGACTCCGGGATTCATGCGCAAGAAAGCTGCTGCATGAGTCTCCACATGGTTGAAGTTTGCCTTCGTCCTGCCCGGAAGATTATCGAGGAGATCGGACTGCCCACGTGGACCACTAATCATCGGTAGCTGATCGTTACCGACATCAAGAATTCCCACTGTGCGCCGAGGATAGTCCTTCTCCAAATCCTTCAGGGCCGGGCCACAATTTGCATTGTGAACAAGAACCGGTGTCCGACCCGCCAGCACATAGTACGTGTGCGCGCCGGGCGGGCGGCACCTGCATTTTCGCTGGTCAGCGAATTCCGGCCTGTCCGTGGGTGTGCATGGAAGTGCCGTGCTGTGCGCCTCTGTTGCCGTCGGCGTTGCCGTCAGACGGCTACGCACGTGAGGGCGGTGGAGTGGGCTTTGGCCGGTGTCCTGCCCGGGTTGGGGTCGGGCATGGTCAGGGGGCCGTACGCTGGCCAGCAACTCGGGCAGGCTTTGGACCTGCCCGGAATTTGAACGAGTGGCCCCCTGGCCTTGCCCGACGCGGGCCCCGGCCCGGGGAGGTGGGTAAAGCCCACGGAGCCGACCGGCCCCACCCCCGGGGCCTACGCCCCGGCCAACTCCCCGCCGTCGCTTCGCCGTCGGCCTGGCGTTCGCCGTGCTGGCGTGTCCGGCTTTCTCCGCGCTTCCGGTCGTCCGCTGTGCTGTCTTTGCGCGGCCTGGTCGCTGGCCGGCCCGCGGTGGCGGAGCCGAGAGCGGGCCGGGTGGGCGGCCGTGCCGCGCGCGACCCGCGTCAGCGGGTCGCCTTGAAGACGTAGAGAAAGTTTGGACGCATCCCGCTTCGGCGGTACGCCGTGGTCGGTTGCCGAGCGTCCGGCTGGCTGCTGGCCTGGGGCGATGGTCTGCGGGTTGTGGGTCCTGTTCAGGCTGGCGGTGGTGGTTCTATTCGGCTCGCGTGACCTTGGCATGGTCGGTGAAGACGCGTCTGAACAGGTTGTGACCGGTGCGTCCGGTGTGGCGGAGTGCCCAGTCCTGTGCGGCTTCCTGCTCGGCGTGGGGTCCGGATTCGGCTTCGCAGTTGGCAGCGGTGCAGAACGCCTCGTAGGTGATGCCGCCTTCAGGGGCGTGGCGGATGGTGTGGGTGATGTGCCGGTATACGGCGTGGGGGCTCACTGGTGGCCCTCGGGGTGGCGTCGCATGTAGACGTTGCAGTCGCTGACGGTGGTCATGTCGCCGACCGTGCGGGCCCGGTCGCGTACGTTGGCCAGTTCGGCGCAGCCCGCGCAGCCTTCAACGGGAGTCGGCTCCAGTTCCAGGCGCAAGGGGAGTTCGACCGGCTGGGTGGAGTACCTGGTCGGCTCCGTCATTGCACATCGCCACCTCTCGAACGTCACATGGCCGACATCTTGACAGGTCGGTGCTCTAGTTCAGTATTCGAGTGGCCGAAGCACTCCCGCTACGGTTCGTAGTGCACTAGTGTGCTTCCACTGACATTACGTCAACTCAACGGAGGGGCAAGCCTTATGCCCAGTCCCAAGACGTTCACGAAGATCGCGGATCACTTCCGGGAGCGCATCTTGTCGGGAGAGCTTGAGCCGGGCGCCAAGCTGCCGACGAACCGGGAGATCGCCGGCCAGTGGCAGGCCGCGGCCGCTACGGTCTCCCGGGCCTTGCAGGCTCTCCAGGTGGAGAACTTCATCCGCACCACCCCCAGGGGTACCTACGTCGCCGACGATCCGCGCTGGACGCTGTCGGCGCGGGACCGGCTGGCCCGGGTCCAGCAGGTGAAGTCGTTCCTGGCCGAGGGTGAGACGAGTCGGGTGACGGCGGCCGAGCTGATCATCCCGCCGCTGTATGTGGCGGAGATCTTCGACCTGGAGGCCGGGGACCAGGTGGTGCGGCGGGAGTGGCTGGCCGGACGGGGCAAGACCCGGACCGTGTTCGCGGTGACCTGGTATCCGGCCCCGTTCGCCGCCCTCGTACCGGACCTGCTGAACACCGCCCCGGGCCGCAATCACGGACTCTCGGCCAGGGTTCTGGAAGCCACCGGGCGCACGATCACCCACGCCCGCGACGACATGCACGCCCGCCCGGCTGACGCCCGAGAGGCGAGCGCACTGGGGCTGCCGGTCGGTTCCCCGATCCTGGCCGGCGCCCACCGATGGTCGGACGCGGAAGGGATCATCGAGTACGGGGAATGGTGTCTGCCACCCCGATTCACCATCGGCTACGAGTACAAGCCCTGACCGGACAACGCGAAGCGTCCCCGAGACCCAGCCTGCGGCCTTCGGGGACGCCGTCGTCCACCTGCCTGCCTCAGTTGGCGTCGCGGCCTTCGAGGCGTTCGACGCGCTCCTCCAGCTCCTCGATCCGCTCCAGGGCTCGTTCCAGCTTGTAGGTCAGATCCGCCACTCCGGCCACCGCCGGGAACTCCTTCTGTGAGGCAGTCGACGCTTCGCCCGGCTCGTCCACCGGCTGCACCGTGACCGGCACCTCTGTGCCGAACTCGCCCCCCACGACGACATACGCCATCGACCCGTTCCGCTGGTGGGCCTTCTTCATCCTGCCCTCCAGAGTGAGGAAGGTCAGAGCCTGGTCTGCGGATTCCGGGTCGCCGCCGATCGTGTCGACCACCTCGTCCACGGTGATCCTGGCCCCCCTGGCCAGTGAGCCGTCTCTGATCTTGCGGACCAGGCGGCCGTGGATGAGCTGGGTGGCGAAGCCGTGGTCGTCCCAGTCGCGTACGTAGACCTCGTCGACGGGCAGTTCGCCGGGGTAGCGCAGGAGAAAGTTGCCGGCCAGCAGGGAGATGGCGTTGGTGACCACGTTGAGCGGCACTGCGTAGTGCTCCGCCAGGACCTCGCGCGCGGGCAGTCTGGCGCCGGGGGCCAGGGTGCCGGAGTAGATCTGCTGCTGGAGATCGCCGGCGACCTTCTCGAAGGCGTCCTCGAAGTCGGCCGAGCGCGTGACGAATGTGCCGCGCCCCTGGCGGGCGATGACCCAGCCCTCATTCCTGAGGAGCCGGATCGCCTTCTGCACGGTCAGGCTCGATGCCTTGTAGGTCTGCATGAGCTGGCTCTGCGTCGGCAGGAGCTGGCCGGGCCGTAGTTCGCCGTCCCGGATCTGCTGCCGCAGGTCGTCCGCGATGCGTTCGAACGTCAAGCGTGCTTCGTCAGCAGCAGCCATGTCCATCCCTGGTCCCAGTCCGATTCCATCCGCCGCGGGCCGCCCGCTGACTGTCGTGTTTCACCAGCTCAGCGGCCTCACGGGGTCAGGGTAGCCGCCTGCTGGATGGGCCACCGCAAGATCGGATGGAACTCAATAGGGATGGACTTCGGATGGAATGAATGTATGGTTGCGGCACGCGATCACCCACACGGGTGACTCGCACCCCCCTACCTGGAGGTTTGCCGTGAAGTCCATGCCCATCGACCAGACTCCGGCCCTGGTGATCCTGGCCTCCGAGTCCCGGCCGCACTTCAAGGACCGCGAAGGCCAGCAGCCCGCGATCGACCGAGCAACCGGTGCCCACCTGCACCTGGTGGACGTGATGTTCGCCTTCAACGGCCGCGCCGAAGTGATCACCGTGAAAGTCCCGGAGCCGGGTCTCGGCAAGGGCCTGAAGGTCGGCCTGCCGGTCGTCTTCACCGGACTTGTCGCGTCGGCCTGGGAGAACGAGATCAACGGCAAGGACCGGCACGGCATCTCCCTGCGCGCCGACGCCGTCACCGCCAAGGCAGGCGCCTGATGACCGGCAATCACCTTGGGCTCGCGCTTCTCGTCGTCGCCGTGCTGGTCGCGCTTGGGCTGCTGGGCTGGGCCGGGTACTGCTTCGCCCGCTGGTACCGGGCCGATGCCGAGACCCGGGTCAGTCTGAGGCAGGCGCGGCGGATGCGGTGGGGCTGGAAGCGGCTCGCCCCGATGCTGGGCCTGGCGGTCAAGGACGCCACCCCGACCGTGCTCCAGCAGTACGGCCCCCAGGAACAACCGACCAAGCCGCGTGTGCTGGTGCCGCACCTGCGCACCCGCGCCGACGCCTTCGGCGTCACCGTCACCGCCGATGCCCTGCCGCAGGTCGGGCTCAGCGCCTGGCAGGACGCCGGCGAGGGCCTGTGCGACGCCTGGGGCATGCGCCGCATCCGGATCAGCCAGCCCAAGCCCGGAATGATCGTCGCGCGCGGCTTCCGTCGTGAGCCGCTGGAGGCGGTGATCCGCTCACCACTCCTCGGCCCGGACGGCTCCCCCGTCTGCCGACCGGGGCAGTTCGTCTCCACCGATGACGTGCTGCTCGGCTGGGACGAAGACGGCACCCCCATCGTGCTCAACCTCGCCTACTCCGCCCACGCCCTCGTCGCCGGCCTCACCCGCTCCGGCAAATCGATCACCGTCAACACCCTCCTCGCCTACGCCTCGCTCATGCGGGACGTGCGGCTGATCGTGATCGATCCCAACCTCGGTGCGGTCGCGCCCTGGTGGCGTACCGCCTACAAGGTCTCCGACGCCGTCCACCCCGACGAGCCGACCGAGATCCTGCGCTGGGTCCGCGAGGAGATGCAGCGCCGCGAGCGGCTGTTCTGGTCCGGCCGTACAGACCGCATCACCGACTTCAGCCCCGAACTGCCGCTGCTGCTCGTGGTGATCGACGAGGTGGCGAACTACACCCGGCACCCGGACCGCAAGGCCCGCGAACGCTTCGAGGCCGAGCTGCTGGCCATCGCCAGCCAGGGCGCCAAGTTCGGTATCCGGCTGTGGCTGCTCACCCAGAAACCCTCCGCCGACGTGCTCACCACCGCCGTACGGACCAACCTGTCCGCCCGGATCTGCCACCGCGTCGACACCATCGAGGACTTCCTGCACCTCTTCCCCGACGGCCGAGAACTGGACATCACCGCCGCCGACCGCACCATGCCCCAGGGCGTGTCCATCGCCTCCGTCGGCGACATGCGCACCCCCGTCCGGCTGCGCTCGGTCTACCTGCCCACCGAAGCCTGCTGGCTGATCAACGACCTCATGTGCGCCGAAGGGCTCAAGGTCCGCAAGCTGCCCGACCGCGTTGACCTGGGCAAGGCGGCGTGACCGCCTCTTCCTGGTCCCGTTTCGCAGTGATCCCCGGCAAGGGCGTGTAGTCGCCAAACCCTCGCCCTTGCCGGGGCCTTCCTCCCACACCCGTTCACGGCACACGTGTGTGCCGCAGTGCAGAGAGGTCCCGCCAGCATGCCACCGCACGACCCGACCACCACAATCCCCCGCCCCGAACCCGCTACGGCCGCGCTGCCCACATTCACCGGGTACCGCGACCTGCTCGGCCTGGTACGGCAGCTGTCCTCCCTGGGTGGCTGCGCCCAGCCGGTCCGCCTCGAAGGCCAGCGCATCGATGTCGACTCCTTCACCGGCGAGATCCTGCGCGAACTGAAGTCCAAGGAGCTGCCCGCCGGGCACCTGCTGGTCCGCTGCGGCAACCGCCGCGCCACCCGCTGCCCCTCCTGCGCCGAGCTCTACCGTCAGGACACCTACCACCTCATCGCCGCCGGCCTGCGCGGCGGCAAGAACATCCCCGACCAGGTCGCCACCCACCCCCGCGTCTTCGCCACCCTCACCGCGCCCTCGTACGGCCCAGTCCACGGGCGACGCACCAGCGGCTCCGCCCGATGCCGTTGCGGACGCACCCACACCAAGGGCGACCCGCTCCTCGGCACCGCGCTCGACCCGGAGCGCTACGACTACACCGGCGCCGTGCTGTGGAACGCCCATGCCCCGGCCCTGTGGTCCCGCTTCATGCTCCACCTGCGTCGCACCATCGCCGCCATTGCAGGTGTCCCTCAGCGGCTGCTGTCCAAGGTCGTCCGGGTCTCGTACGCCAAGGTCGCCGAGTACCAGCAGCGCGGACTGATCCACTTCCACGCCGTGATCCGCCTCGACGGCCCCGCTGGCCCCGCTGGCCCCTACACCCCGCCGCCCGCCTGGGCCACACCCGACCTGCTGGCCGATGCCATTCGGATCTCGGCCACCCGCGCCCGCATCGACGGGCCGGAGATCAACGGCCGGGCCCGCCCCTTCGTCTTCGGCGAGCAGATCGACACCAGGATCATCCGGTCCACGGCCTTCCAGGGCGGGACCACGATCACCGAGGGCAAGGTCGCCGGATACGTCGCCAAGTACGCCACCAAGGGCACCGAAGCCGCGACCGGCACACTCGACCACCGGCTGAAGAGGATCACCGACCTCTGGTTCGAGTCGGTACCCGAGCACGCCGCCCGCATGATCCGCACCGCCTGGGCCCTCGGTACCCGCGACGATCTCAAGCACCTGAACCTGCGCAAGTGGGCCCACATGCTCGGCTTCCGCGGCCACTTCTCCACCAAGACCCGCGCCTACTCCACCACCCTCAGCGCGCTCCGGGCCGCCCGAGCCGCCTGGCATCGCCGCCACACCCCGCCGCCCCACCCGACCACCCTCGTCCTCGCCCACTGGGCCTACGACGGCACCGGCCTCACCCCCGACCTCGAACGCCTCGCCGCACTCATCGGCGGCGGCCCAACGCGCGAACAGGAGGTAGCGACTCGTGCGTGACGACGAACTCCTCACCGTCCCCGAGGCGATGGCCCGACTCAAGATCGGCCGCTCCGCCCTCTACGACCTCCTGCGCACCCGCCGCCTGGCCTCGCTGACCATCGGCCGCGCCCGCCGCATCCCCGCCCACGCCCTGGACGACTATGTCCAGCGCCATCTGGAAGAGGTCGCCCGATGACCGCCCCCCAGCGCAGGAAGGCCCGCGCCAACGGCGAAGGCACCATCTATCAGCGCAAGGACGGCCGCTGGGAAGCAGCCGGCTACGTCCTCGCCGCCGACGGCAGACGAAAGCGTGTCCGTGTCTACGGCACCACCCGCAGGAACGCGGCTGACAAGCTCGCCGAGAAGATCGCCGACAGCAACCGCGGGCTGCCAGTCGCCACCGCTGACGGCACCCTTGGTGACTACCTGACGTACTGGCTCGGCAGTGTCGCGGTCCACCGGCTTCGCGAGAACACCCACACGCGCTACTCCGCCTGCGTCCGCCTCCACCTCATCCCCGGCCTGGGCACCAAGAAGATCGCGAGGCTCACCGCCAAGGACGTCCGCACCTTCCTCGACCGGCTCCGCACCACCTGTCAGTGCTGCACCCAGGGCCTGGACACCGAACGAAAGAACTGCTGTGCGATCGGCGAGTGCTGCCAGAAACGGCTGTCCCCCTTGACCGTGACCTACGTGCACTCGGTGCTCAAGTCGGCTCTGGAACACGCCGTCCGCGAGGACGAGCTGCCGCGCAACGTCGCCCGGAACGTCAAAGCCGCCATGCCCCGGCCCAGGCGCTTCCGGCCCCTGACTGCGACGGAGGCTCGTCAGTTCCTCGACGCCGCCCGCACGGACCGGCTCCACGCGCTGTACGAACTCGCGCTGCGCACCGGACTCCGCAAGGGCGAACTCCTGGGCCTCCTCTGGGAAGACCTCGACCTCACAACCGGAACGGCCAGCATCCGCCGCTCGCTCCAGCGCACCCGCACCGGCGGCCTCACGCATCTGCCCACCAAGACCCGGGCGTCTGAGCGCCGTATCGCGCTCCCGACCGAATGCCTCCACTCCCTCAAGGAGCACAAACAGCAGCAGGACAAGGAGCGCGGGACAGCAGGGTCAGCCTGGCAGGACAGCGGCCTCGTCTTCACCACCCCTACCGGCCGGCCTCTCGACCCGGCCAACCTCACCCGCCGCTTCCGCAGCTTCCTCGACCGGGCCGGACTCCGACGCATCCGCTTCCACGACCTCCGACACTCGACCGCCACCCTGCTCCTGGAACAGGGCGTCGACCTCGTCGTGATCAAGGAACTCCTCGGCCACGCCCACATCGGCGTCACCGCCGGCGTCTACGCGCACGTCCGACTCCGCCTCCAACGCCAAGCCATCGACACCCTCGGCAACACCCTCGGCTCAGCGGACGACGGCCCCGAAGACCCACCTGCCGCAGCCGTCGTCCGCTGACGTTGCCGTCAGCGTTGCCGTCAAAGACCAGGATGCCCCTTTCTCCACCAATCGGGAAAGGGGCATCCTGCCTCACTATTCGACAGCGCCTACGAGCGAGCTAGCTTTCGTCCAGGAACTGCAAGACTCCTTCAGGTCCGCCTGAATCGATAATCCCCT
Source organism: Streptomyces sp. NPDC002588 (assembly GCF_040295925.1). Classification (NCBI taxonomy): domain Bacteria; kingdom Bacillati; phylum Actinomycetota; class Actinomycetes; order Kitasatosporales; family Streptomycetaceae; genus Streptomyces; species Streptomyces sp. NPDC002588. The sequence continues at coordinate 57,090 of NZ_JBEOWF010000008.1, read as the reverse complement.
TGAAGGAATCCAGCATCGCAGCCAGACCCCCCTCCGGAATGATCACGAGATCGGGACACTGAAAATATGCCCCGCCGGAGCATTCTCCAGTCTCCTTCCATCGATCCATCACTTGCGCGATCGCGCGCAGCGTCATGAACGTGGCACTCCACCGTGTCCCATCCGGGAGGGTGAGTTCCGCGTCTACATTCTCAACGGTTTCCTTGTCGTCCTCTGCACCCAACATGAAGAGCGCGCTGAACTGCTGGTTCTCTACGCGGTAGAGAGGATCACTGGCCATAGAGCTGATTCAGCCTCGCAATCACCTTGGACTCGTTCGCTTTATCGGACTTCCCGACGACCTGGATCCCTCCGTCAACGTTCCGGAAGAACAGGCGACCGCCGTTCCTTCCTCGCGCGTAGGTGACATCCGTTCCGGCCAACGCCTTACTTCCGAGGCCCGGATTCATATTTCCGCGCGACAGCTGCTGAAACAGGCTGTCCAGATCGGCCTGAACCTTCTGATTCTTCCCTGCCTGCTGTGCGGCCTTCGTCAGCGCTGAATCCTCGCCAATGACAGAAGACATCGTTGTGAGGGGGCAGTTGGAATTGTGAACCAGTACCGGAGTGGCGCCCGCCAGCACATAGTACGTGTGCAGGTCGTCGACAGTCAGGTTGTACGTCCGGGCCCGCTGGACATAGGCGCGGTTGCCCTTGACCGTGACGAGGCTTCCGTCGTTGGAGCGGAGCTTCATGCCGGGGGTGAGCTCGCCGGCCTCCATCCAGCGGTGCTCGGACTCGGACCAGAACGGGTGCTCGCGGGTGGCGGTGAGCTTCTCCAGGCCGTTCTTCGTCTTGAGGGTGAGTTCGTTGAACTCTTTGTCGCTGTCGGTGACGATGAGGCGAGTGACCTTGCGCTTTCCGGACTTGCCGGTTTCCGGGTCGGTCGCCTGGACCTCGTCGCCGATCTTTACGTCTTCAATGTCCTTGGTTGAACCGTCCCCCATGAGGACATCGGTTCCTGCCAGGAAGCATTTGCAGCCCTTGGGCCTTGGTGACCGGAAGTTGGGGACATCCGGGAGCAGCGCCAAGGCGTCCCAGATCGCGTTCTCGTAGTCCCCGTTCTTCACGTCCTGATAGCCATGCGCGACATCTGCGGGGGCGTTGACGCCAGTGATTGTGCCGATGACGTCGGCCCAGTCCATCACCGTCACCCCCGGGCGAGCCAGATAAATGGCATGACCCCAGTTGACGCCGGCAACGGTGTAGTACCGCTTGCCCTTACTGCCCTCGGTGTAGGTTTGCCACTTCCACCCGTTCTGCTTGCGCTCCCACGATTCGTTGTAATGGACGCTCTGTCCGGAGAGAGAGTCACTCGGGACGCAGGTCGAGGTGTTCCCGCCGCAAATGCCGTCCGGGCGCAGACCTGTCGGGTCGGACTGTGAGACCGGGCCGTTCTTGGAATAGGCGTACCCGTTCATCTGGAGCGGGTCGGCGATGTCGAGGACAGGATCGGCCGAGAGGAAGTGACCGGAGGTCTGGTCGTATTCGCGGGCGCCGATGTGTGTGAGGCCGGTTCCCGTGTCGTCGATGCCCACGCCCAGGTAGCCGCGCTTGTTGGGCCAGGACGTCGGCTTCGTGCCTCGTACCTCGCCGTACGGCTTGAAGGCGCGGCGGGTGACCGCTTGGCCCGAGGCCACGTCCACCGAGGTGTCGGCGGTGCCGAGGTGGTCCGCCAGGAGGACGCTCAGTTTGTGGCCTGTCGTCGCGCCGTTCGTCGTGGTGCGGACGACCGTCGGCGCGCCGGCCTGGGTGTAGGCGCGGGACGCCTTCGTGATGCTGCCCGTGGCGTTCGTCGTCAGTTCCGTCTCGCCCAGGTAGAGGGTCGAGCCGGAAGAGGAGTTCTCGAGGATGCGGTTGCCGTCGGCGTCGTAGACGTACGTCGTCTTCGTGCCGTTGGTCGTGATCGACTCGGGCTTGTTCTCCGGTGACCAGACCAGGTCCTGCGTCGTGCCCGTCAGGTCGCGGTCCGTGGTGTTGCCCGTGGCGTCGTACGTGTACGTGCTGCTCTTGCCGGACGTCGGGGAGGTGATCGACGTCATCGTGTGCGGCTGGGTTCCGGCCAGGCCGTAGCCGTACGTGTAGGTGACGTTCTTCGTCGCGTCGGTCGGGTCGTGCTCGACAAGGGTCGCCCGGTTGCCCAGCCAGTCGAAGGTGAAGGACTGGTGGTAGCCCGTCGTGCCTGTCGAGACGGTGGTGGCAGCCGGGGCCGTGGCCGCGAGGGACGACTTCAGCGTCTCGTCGGCGGTGGTGGAGTACGGGGCGTCGGCCACCGGGCCCGAGGACGTCGTGTAGTCGGTGTCGTAGCCCCAGGTCGTGCCGTTGGCCGCCGTGCAGCCGGTCCCGGCCCCGTTCGGGGTGATGTTCGACGTCCAGGCGTTGACCAGTTCGCCCATGACGTCGTACGTGAAGCACTGGGTGTCCCACGTCGTCCCGGTCGCGTCGGCCATCGCCCTGCTGTTGGACGTGATCGTGCCGGAGGTGTCGTAGGAGTAGTAGGCGTCCGTGATGCGGTGCGGGGCGTCGGTCTCCCGGTCGGTCACCGTGCGCTGGAGGCGGCCGGTGTGGGGGTCGACGAAGTTCGTCGTCCAGACGCGGTAGGGCTGGGCGGCGGAGACCGTGCGCAGGACCTCGCCGTACGGGGAGTAGGTGGCGTCCGAGGTGTACCAGGTCGCGCCCGAGGTGGTGTCCGGCAGGCCGTCGCTGTTGTAGCGGGTGACGACCTTCTCGCTCGCCAGTCCGCCCACCGCGGGGAGTGTGACCGACTGCTGTTTGCCGGTGGGGGTGTACGTGTAGGAGTAGGCGTAGGTCCCGGACAGGCCCGTCGTCATCGCGTTCGCCGGGATGACGGTTTCCGTGCCGGTGACGTTGCCGTCGGCGTTGTAGCCGGTGACGCGGTTGACGTAGTCGCCGTCGGAGGAGGTGTGGCGGATGGATTCGTACAGGTTGCCGATTCCGCCGGACGCCTTGTCGTAGACGTACTCCTTGACCGGGCTCGACGTGTCCGTGCCCTGGCGTACGTAGCGCACCCGGCCCAGGAGGTCGTACTCGGTGTACGTCGCCTGGGCGCGGGAGTTCTTGGTGTAGTTCGGGCGGTCGGCGTCGTCGTACCCCGTCTCCGTGGTGCCGGTGTCGGGGTCGGTGGCGGACTTCACCCGGCCGCGGGCGTCGTACACGTACGACCAGACGTTGCCTGCCGCGTCGGTGACCCTGCTGCGGTTGCCGCGGGCGTCGTACTCGTAGGTCGTGTCGCGGCCGGTGGTGGAGGTGGCGGCGGCCTGGCTGAAGTAGCGGATCGAGGTGACCCGGCCGAGGGCGTCGGTCTCCGTGCGGGTGCGCGGGGACGTCGAGCCCGCCGGGTTCACGGTCGTGGTGGTGTCGCCGTACGCCTTGGTCGCGGAGTACTTCCTGACCTCGGAGTGGTAGGTGTCGGCGCGGAGTTCGCGTTCCAGACCGTCGTACGTGTAGCGGACGGAACTGGGGATGACCGTATAGCCCTTGGGGCTGAACAGGTCGGTGGTGGGCTCGCCCTTCGCCAGGTAGCCGCTGGTCTTCTCGATGACCAGGCCGTGATCGTCGTAGTTCGTGTCGACGATGATCCGGCCGGGTCCGTGGGCCTCGCTCTGCGTCTGGACCTCGCGCTGGAGGCCGTCGTAGAGGGTGACCAGGGTGGAGTAGGTGCCGTCGTCCTTGAGGGAGCGGAGGCTCACGGCGGCCGGACGGGTCACGTCGGACGTCGCCAGTGCCATCTGGTACGTGATCTGCACGGTGGGCGAGCTCGTGGCCGACGGGGACCAGCCCTTCACCAGGCGGCCGAGGGCGTCGTACTCGCTGCGGGTGACGCGGCCGTTGGGGTCGGTCACGGTCAGGGGCAGACCGCGCCCCGGGTCGAACGTGGTCGTGGTGGAGCGGTCCAGGGCGTCGATCGTCTCCGTGGAGGTCACCGGGCCGCCCTCGGCAGGGGTGTACTTCGTCCTGGTGGTGCCCGCCTTCGGCTTGGTGACCGTGAGGGCACGCCCGAGCGCGTCGTACGTCGTGTCGGTGACCAGCGAGTACGAGGTGCCCTTTCCGTCGGTCTCGGCGACCGAGGTGACCATGCCCTTGGTGGGTGTCTCGCCGTAGGACAGCTGGTCGTAGCTGTTGCGTGTCGCGGACTTCAGCTGGGTCGCCGGGTCCGCCGTCGCCTGGGCGGCGCAGGACGTCGCCGTCGTCCGCTGTTCCTTCGGCAGGCCGATCAGCCAGACCGAGGTGTTGTGGAGGTACGTCGTCGTGGTGCAGGTCCGGTCGGAGATCGCCTCGCCGTCGCCGGCCGGTTTGACGACGTACGTCTCTGCCTCGGTCGGCAGACCGTAGGTGTCGTCGACCTCGGTGAGGGTGCGCACGGCGCGCCAGGAGGAGCCGACGGTCTGGATGTCGTCCGTGCGCTTCACGCCGGTGCGGTAGGCGCGCAGGGGATCGCCCGCGGTGCCGTCCTCGTTCTCGCGGGCGCGGGAGGCCGTCTGCTTGGACCAGGGGTAGTTCAGGGTGCGCTTGAGGATCCTGCCGTCGGAGTTCTCGTACGTGAGGGTCTCCGCGGTCATGCCCGCGTACTGCTCCGCGTCCTCGTCGAGGAGGGTGTATGTGCCCGTGGAGTCCTTGACCGTGCCGCCGGTGCCGCGGAAGTAGCGGGTGACGGTCTTCGACTGCGCGTTGACCGCGCGGACGCCGTCCACGACTTCCGACGTGCTCTTGGCGCCCTTGAGGGTGGTGACGGTCCGATAGCCCTTCCAGTCGCTGAAGGTGCGCAGCGCGGGGCGGGTGAACTCGTCGTCGCTCTTGGCCCAGGCCGGGTCCTCGTACTTGTACTGCGTGGTGACGGGCCGGCCGTGGGAGCTGATCTTGTCGGTCTCGGTGACGGTCGCGACGACGTACTTGTTGAACCAGGCCTTCGCGGGTGTCTTCTCGTCTCCGTCGGGCGACCAGCGGACGGGGTAGCAGGTGCCGTTGTCCTTGCCCTTGTCCTCGGCGGGCTCGCTCGCGCAGCCGCCGGTGTACTCCACCTCGATGTCGCCGCCGTACTCGGTGGAGACGACGCCGATGCGGGGGCGGGTGAAGCCGGGGCGCTGGTCCTTGTTGCCGTTCAGGACCAGGTTGGGCAGCTGGCGGTCGGTGAGACGGGCTCGGAGCGGTGAGTCGTCTCCGACGGTGTACGGGGCGAAACTGACGCCGGCGTCGGACTGGAGGGTGCCGACGGTGTCGCCGGGGGCGAAGCCGGTGCGGGTGACGGAGTTGAGCCACAGGCCGGGCGCGGTGTCGTACCAGTCCTTCGGGAAGGCCTGGTGGAGCGTGTAGACGTCCACCTTGCCCAGGCCCGTCTGGCCTGCGCGCGCCGCCTTGGTCGTCACCGTCTCCAGGCGCTTCTGCGTCCAGAAGGAGGGGAAGGCCGGGCACAGTTTCGACGTGGACTTGCAGTTGAGGTTGCCGGGGGTGTCCCACCAGACGCGGTAGGCACCGGGGTCGTCGGTCTTGGCGAAGTTGGCGGCGTCGCAGGCGGTCGTCGATTCCGTGCAGCGTTCCTTGACGCCGAACTCGACGGTCGCGGAGGGCGCCGTGAAGCCGGTCGACTCGCTGCGCATGCCGTACTCGATGGACGTCGGGTACGCGTAACGGTCGTACTGCTCGGGCGTCTTGAACTTCTTGCGGACGGCGTAGTTGTTCGTCTCCTGCTTCCAGTTGACGATCATCGTGTTGCCGTTGACGTCGGCGATCTTGTCCAGGCCCCAGCGCCAGGCCTGCTGCTTGCCCGAGCCGCAGCGCGAGTCGGCGAAGGCGTCGGCGTGGCAGGGTTCGCCGGGGTGGTTGCCGAAGACGGGGACGGTGGAGACGGAGCCGGTGTTCGCGTGGCCGCCTTCGACCTTGTTCAGGCCGTAGTAGTACTTGGTGCCGTCCCGGGTCGTGACGAGCCAGTACTCGCCGTTGTCGTCGTCGTTGTCCGCGCCGACCTTGTGCTCGACGCGGGTGCCGTCGTCCTGCACGGGGCGGTAGCGCTCGGTGTCCTTCTCCGGGTCGCTGCCGGCGGCGGCGTCCCGGACCAGTTCGACGGTCTTGCCGCCCAGGGACATCACCGCGTTGTACGACACCCAGCACAGGTCGGACGTCTTGTCCTTCTTGGCGGTGTTGTTCGGCGTGCCCGCGTCGAGTTTCTTGCGGTCGTCCTGGCAGGAGCGGTACCGGCGCTCGATGTAGCCCGGGTCGTAGCTCCAGCCCTCGCCGATCCAGGAGGCCTGCGGGGAGGAGACGGCGGTGCGGCCGTCCACCGTCTGGGAGTTGTAGCCGAAGGTGATCTGGGGGGCGGGGCCCGCGGGCGGGGACGGCACGGTCAGCGGATACGACCAGGTGAAGGCGCCGGACGAGCCGCCCGCCTCCCACTTGCCGTCGGAGGCGAGCGGGGTCGCCTTGAAGTCGCCGCCCTTGCCGGCGCCCGAGTCGACCGCGCCGACGACGGCCGTGCTGCCGGAGGCGGCGGCCGGGGCGGCGGAGGCCGAGGTGCGGTAAGCGGCCTGTACGACGTTCGCGTCGCTCTTCGCCGAGGCCGGTGTCACCGTGTCGCCGGCGGCCGGGTCGACCGTCGCGGTGATGGAGTTGCCGTCGACGTCGTTCGTGGTCTGAAGTTCCTCGTACGTCTGGCACGCCTCGTCGTCCGGAGTGTCCAGGTAGCAGTCGGGGAACTGCACGAAGCGCAGACGGGAGGCCCAGTCGGCGCCGTAGAGGCTCTCGAACCTGGTGTAGTCGAGCTTGACGGAGACGGGGACCGCGCCGGTCGTGGGTGCCTGGACCTTGACGACCGCGCCGTCGACGCCCTGGCCGACGGAGGAGGTGCGGTCCGAGACCGTGACCTGCCAGGTGCCGGTCGGCTGGGCCTGGTCGGGGGCCTGGCCGAGGCTGACGGGGAGGGAACCCGCCGGCAGCATGGCCGCCTGGACGGCGGAGGTGCCGGTGCGCAGGGCGGCGGGCGTGGTGGTCGTGCCGAAGTTCACCGGGGCCGTGCCGGCCGACGCAGGTGTGGTGCCCGACGGCGCCACGTCCTGCGGCGCGGGGTCCTCCTGCTTCAGGGTGTCGAGGTCGGGGGAGAACACCGTGCCCGGCAGGGGCTCTTCGGTCTCCAGCGGCTCCAGCTGGACCGTCTCGCGGCCGGTCTCCTCGTGGGAGGGGTCGGGGTCGGGTGGCACCGCCAGCGCCTGGGCGGGCAGCAACGCGACCAGCAGCGCGGCCGCCACGGTCGGCACGACGGTGCGTGCGACGCGACGACGGTGGCGATGGGCCTGCGGCAGTCGACCGAACACGACGGGGTCCCCCCGGACCGTCCAAGCGGGACCGGTGACGGACCACGCGCGTTGAGTTACTGAACAGCGCAGATTCTGTGGTCGATCTGTGAACGAACGCCAGGTTACGAGTACTCATGTGATCATCGTCACTGTACGTAACGGCCCAATATCCCGCAGGTGAGGCTTCTTATGCGTTTCTTACCTTCAACTAGGCAAAGTCTCCGGCGACTTGGGCCATTTGGCGTCGTTTCCCGGTGATTCACTGCTGCCCCCGTTCAAGTACGTCCGGTAACCGCCGCATGTTCATCACAGGGTGACGACAGGACCTTCATAAGTCATCATCGGCTGCCTGGATGGGGGAAGGGGAACTCGCCCGATGACGCGCACCTGGCGTCGCAGACCCGGCCGACGGGCCACTGCGACCCTGCTCGCGACCGCGGTCGCCACGACGGGAATCGTCTATGCCGGGTTCCGGCTGGACGACGATGGGCCACACGAGGCGGCCGGCCGGGGCCCGAAGACGGTCACCGAGACCGCCGCGCTCGCACAGGCCGCCCGGACCGGCCGGAAGGTCGAGGTGACGGCCGCTCGCACAGCCAACTCCACGACATGGGCCCGGCCTGACGCCCAGATGGAGAAGCGGCTGTACTCCTCCCCGGTCCGCGCCAGGGTCGACGGCGAGTGGAAGCCCATCGACTCCACCCTGCAGCGGACGAAGGACGGCTGGGAGCCGAAGGCCACCAACACCCGGATGGTGTTCTCGGCCGGCTCCGGCAGGAGCGGCGGGGAGTCGTCCGAGGCTCGGGCCTCGCGCTCGGGTGTGCAGCGCGTCTCCCTGGTGAAGTCCGCGGCCGCGGACTCCGGAACTCCGCTGGTCACGCTGTACGTCGACGGCGGCGCCGCGATCCAGCTGACCTGGCCCGGCCCGGTGCCGACCCCGATCGTCGACGGTGAGCGGATCCTGTACCCCGAGGTGTTCCCGGGCGGCGACCTGGTGCTGACGGCTGATGACGACGGGTTCGGCCAGGTGGTCGTGCTGAAGAACCGTCAGGCGGCCGCGGATCCGCATGTGCGGCAGCTCGTCTACGGTCTGCACTCCGCCGATCTGACGTTCCGGCTGGATCCGCTGACGGGTGTGGTCAGCGCCCTGGACGCGGACGGCGACGAGGTCGCGCTCTCACCGACTCCCCTGATGTGGGACAGCAGCGGCGCACCCGCCGTCACCGACGGCGGGGTGGGCGCGAGCGCCCAGCCGACCGCCCCGGAATCTCCGGAGCCGACCGTCACCGCAGGGACATCGGCTTCCGCCACTCCCAGCGCGTCCGAGGAAGAGGTGCCCGAATCGGACGAGCAGAGTGACGGCGACGAGGAGAGTCTCCCCCCGGCCACCGACGATCCCGTGACCGTGTCGGAGTCGCCGCTGCCGTCCGCTCCCGCGGCACCCACACCGGCGCCCTCGCAGACCGGATCGGCCGCGACCCTGTCCCTGCCGTCGCTGAACGGCCCGTCGCCCGACTCCCGTGGCGAGTTGGTCGAGGCCGATCTGTCCTCGGGGCAGTGGGCCCTCACTCCCGATCAGGATTTCCTGAACGACCCGGCGACCACCTACCCCGTCTTCGTCGACCCGTCGGTCAAGAAGCACGTCCAGAACTGGACCACCGCCTACGACCGGCACCCCAACGCCACCTTCTACAACGGCAAGGGCTTCAACAAGGGCGGAACCCAGGAGGCCCGCGTCGGCTTCGAGTCCGACACCTGGGGCACCTCCCGGTCCTTCTTCAACATCGACTTCGACAAGGACCTCAAGGGCACCAAGATCACCAGCGCCAAGCTGTACATGCTGGAGACCTACTCCTGGTCCTGCCAGGACCGCTCGATGAGCGTGCACCTCACCGGCGCCATCAACAGCCACACCAACTGGAAGAACGCGCCCAAGCTGCACGACGGCAACAAGCTGGTCACCAAGAGCTTCGCGCACGGCTACAAGTCCAGCTGCCAGAACGCCTACGAGAGTTTCGACGTCAAGAGCGGCGCCCAGAAGGCCGTCGACAAGGGCCAGGACACGATCACCTTCGGCCTGCGGGCCCGCGACGAGAAGTCGCAGTACGCATGGAAGAAGTTCCAGGCCAACGGTGACTACCCGCCCTACCTGCAACTGGTCTACAACCGCGCCCCGGTGATCGTCAGCAACTCCCTCGACCTCGATCCGGACGGCAGGTGCACCACCAGCACACCGTACGTCCGCATGGGCTCCGGCGATCTGACCTTCACCTCGAAGGCCACCGACAAGGACGGCAACCTCAACTACTTCGACTTCGACCTGTGGCCCACCGGCAAGTGGGACACTACCGGTGACCTGCTGAAGACCACCGGCAAGGTGTCGACCGGGGCGGACGGCGGTGTCGCTCTGCGGACCACCCAAAAATTCTCCACCAGCAGTCTCAAGGCCGGAACCACCTACTCGTGGCGTGTCCGCGCCGTGGACGACGCAGGCGTGACCTCGCCTTGGTACCCGAAGACTCCCTGCCGGTTCGTCCTCGACACCACCGCTCCCAAGTCGCCGGTGGTCGAGTCCGCGGATTACCCCGACGCGGACAGCGAACACAACGGCTTCGGCGTGGGCACCGACGACAGCCAGTGGTCCACCAAGAAGTTCGGCACCCCCGGCTCCTTCACCTTCCGCGCCCTCGACGTCGACGTCGTCCGCTACGAGTACGGGTTCAACTCCGCCACGTACACCGGCAGTCTGGCCCGCACCAACGGGGCGGCGGTCACCGTCAAGGGCACCGTCACCAACGCCAAGCCGCCGACCGCCGGCCCCAACGTGCTCTACGTCCGGACCGTCGACAGCGCGGGCAACGTCTCCGAGGCCACCAAGTACTTCTTCTACGTCACCCCGCGCGACCAGGCCGACAGCGCCGGGGACTTCACCGGTGACGGCCTGCCGGACATGATGGCGGTCACCGACGCCGGGATGCTCGCGCTGTACCCGTCGCAGGCGGACAAGGACGATCCTGACAAGGGCATCGGGGACCTGGACTACTCCATGGCGGGCGCCTACCAGGCCAACCCCGACAAGGATCCCAACGGTGACGACCTGCCGCCGTACGTTCCGGCACCCAAGGGGCACTTCAACGGCGCCCTGATCACCCACAACGGCGACATCTACGGCGGCGACGGCCTCCAGGACCTCGTCGTGCGCCTCAAGGACAAGCTGTGGGTGTATCCGGGCGACGGGTACGGCGCGGTCGACATCGACAGGCGCCAGCAGATCCTGCTGCCGTCCAACGCCCCTAGCCCGGACACCTTCACCCAGATCGTCGCCGCCGGCGACATCACGGGCGACGGTCGCACCGACTTCCTCGCCACCGTCGGGGATGCGCTGTGGGCGTTCACCGGCTACCACGGGGCCACCGTCGACCAGGCCGTCCGCCTGACCACCACCCCCTGGGCGAACCGGGACCTCGTCACCGTCATGGACCTCAGCGGTGACAAGGTCGCCGACATCGTCTACCGGTCCGACGACTCCGGACGGCTGCTGCTGCGCAAGGGCATCGCCGCGAGCGGCGGCGGTGTCGATCTCAACTCGCTGGCCGCCGCGGCGAACTCCTCGGGCGGTGCGGACACCGTGTACGGCACGTCCGGCTGGGCCAGCAGCGACATTCCGTTCCTCATGGGCACGCCCGACGTCACCGACGACGGCATCCCCGACGTCTGGACCGTACGGTCCGACGGGTCGGTCCGCCTGTACGCCGGCAGCAGGACGGCGCTGTCCGGATCCGGGTCGGAGATCATCGGTGTGAACGACTACTGGCAGAAGCGCATCGCCATCGGCTGACGTGGCGCAGCGGCGCAACACACCGTGCAGGGGCCCGGACTCCGCTGGAGTGCGGGCCCCTGCGGCGTGGTCCGGTCAGATGTGTGCCCTGATCTGGCGTACCGGGTGTCCGAGGACGGCGCCCAGGGCGGTCAGTTGCTCGTCGGTGAACCACACGTGTTCCGGGTTCCACACGGCTATCTCGAAGCGGGCGAAGCCGCAGGGCCAGTCGTAGTGGAGGGCGTCCAGGGTGGTGGCCGTGTCGCAGCAGGGGACGACGGTGGCGAGGGTGGGGAAGCCTGTTTCGCAGTGGGTCTCGAGGAGGTCCAGGAACCAGGTGACGGGGATCTGCGCGGCGCAGTGGGGGCAGGTGATGCGTTCCAGGTTGTCGCCCGCGTCGACGGGGGTGGGGGCGTCGTACCAGTCGACATCGATCTGGAGGTCGGGGTCGGGGGCGGGGGCGTTGCCGGGGGCGAGGCCGTCCGGGTCCTCGTGGCTCAGCTGCCGGGCGAGGGTCACCGTGCGGTCGGCCGCCTGCTGGGTGGGCTGCCAGTGCGGGTCCGTGGGGATGACGGAGAGGATGTCTTCGCTCATGGGGGGATGGTCCGTTCCGGCCGGTGCACGTGTACGGGTACGGCGAGGGCCCCGCTCCCAGGAGGTGGTCCTGGAGGAGAGGGGCCCTCGCCGTGGAAGGCGTGGCGGTGTCAGCCGCGCAGGATGCGGCCCTGCTTGTCCGTGCGGTCGTTGCTCGTGAGGAACAGGATGCCGTCGATCAGGGACCAGAGGCCGAGGCCGCCGCAGGTGAACAGCTGGGCGATGCCCACGCCGACCGAACCGACGTAGAAGCGTCCGATGCCGAGGCCGCCCAGGAAGATCTGGAGGATACCGGCCACGATCTTGGACTTGTCGGAGTACGGGCGGCCCAGCGGGTCGACGCCGTAGGGGGCCTCGGGGGTGGGGACGGTCATGAGAACTGCTCCTGGGTGACTTCGAGAGACCGGAGCCGGCTTGCTCCGGACGGGGAGTCCAGGAGGGATGCGACGCGATGTTCACCTGCGTCGATCGACGTCGACGCGCAAGCCCGTGCATGGCGTCGACCACGCGCGGACTTCCCCCCTGTGGTCCGAGAGCCTAGGGAGACCGGTGAGGCAAAAGGGAGTAGCTGGGACTGATCGTTCCTGTTCCGTGATCAAAATCCGCCAACTCCCGCTTCGTTCGAGACGTCCGGGGATGGGGTGTAAACCCGGGGCCGCTAGAAGACGTTGCGCACTGCCGTCCAGGTGACCGCGATGCCGAGGACGACCGCCAGGCCCCGTCGGCTGAGCTTCGGGTGCCAGCTGCGGCCGTGCAGGCCCTCCCAGATCCAACGGGCCAGGAGTGCGAGCGCGTACGGGGAGGCCAGGAGCAGGACGCGGTTGTCCAGCCAGGCCTGGGCGAAGTCGCCGTGCATCAGGTCGTACGCCATGCGGGTGCCGCCGCAGGCCGGGCAGAGCAGGCCGGTCACCAGGCGGAACGGGCACTGGGGCAGGATGTGGCCGCCGTCGTGCGGGTTGGTGACGTAGAGGTAGGCGGAGCCCGCCGCCCCGGCGGCGAGCACCGCGAGGGGTGCCGCCGCCGGGTGCCGCGGTGTGAACGGGCGGGCCGCTTCAGCCACGCAGGATCCGGCCGTTGCCGTCGGTCGTGTTGTTGCCGGTCAGGAGCATGATCCCGTCGATCAGCGCCCAGATGCCGAGGCCGCCGCAGGTGAACAGCTGGGCGAGGCCGATGCCGACGTTGCCGATGTAGAACCGGCCGACGCCCAGGGTGCCCAGGGTCAGCTGCAGGATGCCGGCGACGATCTTGGACTTGTCGGAGTAGGGGCGCCCGTAGGGGTCGTAGCCGTACGGGGCGTTGGGGTCGCCGGTGTAGGTGCCGGGCGGGGCGTAACCGGGAGCGGCGTAGCCGCCCTGCGGGTAGCCGCCCTGCGGCGGGGGCTGCTGACCCTGCTGGGGGTAGCCGTAGGGGCCGGCCTGGCCGCCCGGCTGACCGCCGTACGGGCCGGGGCCGCCGGCGTTGGGGTAGCCGTACCCGGGCTGGGGCGGCTGCTGGGGCTGCTGCGGCTGTTCGGACAAGGCGAGTTCTCCCCGTATCGGTTCGTTTCGGATGAGCGGATGAGCGGCTTGCAGGACGAGTGCAAGTCATCTTGCAGCAGAAAACCGGCCCTGGTGAAGCCAGGGTGGGTTTGGCATGTTTTTCTGCCCCCGCGCAACCTCCTGCGCCAACCGTACGAGCCGCCGCCGACAATCACCGGCTCGCGTCCGCCGAGCACCTATTCTGACGGTATGTCAGATGACGAGTCCTACGAACTGCTCGGGTTCGACAACGTGCTGCTGCCCGTGGGTGACCTCGCCGAGGCCGTGAGCTTCTACGAGCGGGCCGGGTTCGCGGTGGCGTTCCGCTTCGACGAGGGCGGGATCGCGCTGCTGAAGGTCGGGGGCGAGACGCCGGGGATCCTGCTCCGCCGGGAGGAGGCGCTCGGGCATCGGCCGCCGCCGTGGGCTTCGCCCCGGGTGTGGCTGGAGGTGCCGGACGCGCGCGTGGCGGCCCGGCGGCTGGCCGCCGCCGGGATCGCGCCGCTCGATCCGCCGTCCTCCGTCACGACCGGATGGACGGTCGAGGTCGCGGACCCGTGGGGGAACGTGCTCGGCTTCACGGACTACACCAAGCGGCCGGAGCTCGGGCGGAGGACGTGACGCACCTCCCACGCCGGTGAGTTGAACACGTTCAAAAGCAGGGGCTACAGTCACTCCCGTCAGCTTTTGAACGCGTTCAAAAGGGGTGGGAACATGGACCTCACGGTCATCGCCTACGTCATCTACCTGATCGTCAGCATCGGACTGACCATCTGGGTCGCCCGCACGCTCAGCCACAACGGACGGGTCTTCCTCTCCGACGTGCTGCGAGGGAACGAGAAGCTCGCCGACGCCGTCAACCACCTCCTGGTGGTCGGCTTCTACCTCGTCAACCTCGGTTTCGTCGCCCTCTACCTGAGCGGCGACGACCACCTCGAGGACACCCGCGGCGTCTTCGAGGCCCTGTCGACCAAGCTGGGCGTGGTGCTGCTCGTCCTCGGCGTGATGCACCTGGGCAACGTGTACCTGCTCAACAAGATCCGGCGGCGCGGTGTCATGGAGCGGGAGCAGGTCCCGCCGGTCGCCCCGCAGGCCTGGACCGCCCCTTCGGCCGGCGCGTGACCGGCATGGCCCACGCACCGAAGACCGTCGACCGGGACGCCGTCCGCGTCCCGGTTCGCCGGCTCACCGTCCTCTACGACGCCGGCTGCGCGCTGTGCGGCTTCGTACGGGACTGGCTGGAGCGGCAGCCGCAGCTGGTGCCGCTGGATCTGGTCGCGGCCGGGTCCGAGGAGGCCGGCGCGCGGTTTCCCGGGCTCGACCACCGCGCCACCCTCGAGGAGATCACCGTCGTGGGGGACGGCGGCCAGGTCTACCGGGGCCCCGCCGCCTGGATCGTCACCCTGTGGGCGCTGCGCGAACACCGGCCCCTCGCCCACCGCCTCAGCACCCCCGCCGGGGCGAAACTCGCCAGGGGCGCGGTGCTGGCCGCCGCGAGGTGGCGCGGGGCGCAGCGGGGCGGCGGCCCCGGGTGGGGCGGAGGCGCGTACCACGCGGCGGACGGGTGGTCCTTCGACCCGCACCACGGCTGGACGTTCACCCCGCCCTCCTGTGCCGACGGCGCCTGCGCCACTGACTAGGCTCTCGTCCGTGTCCGCCAACACCGCCAACGAGCAGCCCGCCGACGACGAGTCGCCCGGCGGCGAGAGCCCCGGCACCAGGGGCCCCGCCGAGCCGCACCCCGCGTCGCACGCGTCGCCCGTCTCCAAGTCCGAGCAGACCCGCGCCCTGATCCTGGAGACGGCGATGCGGCTGTTCCAGGAGCGCGGGTACGACAAGACGACGATGCGGGCCATCGCGAAGGAGGCCGGGGTCTCGGTAGGGAACGCCTACTACTACTTCGCCGGCAAGGAGTGGCTGATCCAGGGCTTCTACGACCGCCTCGCCGCCGAGCACCGGGAGGCGGTCCGCGGCATCCTGGCGCGGGAGACCGGCTTGGAGGCCCGGCTGTCGGGCGTCCTGCGGACCTGGCTGGACGTGGCGGAGCCGTACCACGAGTTCGCGGTGCAGTTCTTCAAGAACGCCGCCGACCCGGACAGCCCCCTCAGTCCCTTCTCGGCGGAGTCGGAGCACGCGCGCCTGGAGGCGATCGCCGTCCACAAGGAGGTGCTCGCGGGTTCGAAGGCGAAGGTGCCGGAGGAACTGCGCGAGGTGCTGCCCGAGTTGATGTGGCTCTCGCAGATGGGTCTCGTCATGTACTGGATCTACGACCGTACGGAGGGCCGCGAGCGCAGCTACCGGCTCGCGGACCGGGGCGCGCGCCTCACCGCGCGGGGTGTGGCGCTGTCCCGGTTCCGCGTGCTGCGCCCCCTCGTCCTGGAGGTCCACGAGCTGTTCACGGACTTCCTGCCCGGCATGACCAACGCCCTTCCGGACCCGAAGAAGAAGCGGACCTAGGGCGTGTTTCGAAAGTAGCGTCGTCTGCCCTAAGGGCAGGCCTGGTCGAGATCAATCGACAGATCCACCGATAGGTCGGTCAGATCAGTCAATATTCACCAATCCGCAGGGACGACCGTTCCGAATCCTCCAGCGTCAGGGAAGTTGGCATGGAGGACGGACGGTATGACACCTATCTCCAGGAGCGGTACGGGGCGCAGGGGCCTCGCGACCCTCATCGCAGGTGCACTGGCCGCCGGGGGACTCGCAGCCGCCGGTGTGGCCACGCTGGAACCGGGGGCGGCCTACGCCTCCAGTCACCGGGAGGCCCCGCTGATCTCGGGACAACCCCGGTACGACAACACGGACGTGTACGCCTTCGTGAGTCCGGACAGTCCGAAGACGACGACGATCATCGCGAACTGGATCCCCTTCGAGGACCCGGCGGGCGGCCCGAACTTCTACACGTTCGCGGACGACGCCCAGTACGACATCCACATCGACAACAACGGTGACGCGCAGGGCGAACTGCTGCTGCGCTACACCTTCAAGACGCACACGAAGTCGAAGAAGACGTTCCTGTACAACACGGGCCCGGTCACCAGCCTGGACGACCCGGACCTGAACGTCACGCAGACCTACGACATCGAGCTGTTCAAGCTGCACAACCAGAGTGTCGTGTCGAAGACGAAGCTCGCCGACGACATCCCGGTGGCACCGTCGAACGTCGGCAAGGCGTCGATGCCGGACTACGGCACGCTGCGCCGGCAGGCCGTCCGTAGGCTCGCCGACGGCGCCCGGACGTTCGCCGGCCAGGCAGACGACCCGTTCTTCCTGGACCTGCGCGTGTTCGACCTGCTGTACGGCGGGGACCTCTCCGAGGTCGGCAACGACACCCTCAAGGGCTACAACGTCAACTCGGTCGCCCTGCAACTGCCCACCGACATGATCACCGAGTCGGCGCACCAGCCGGTCGTCGGCATCTGGTCGACCACCCAGCGAAAGAACGCCCAGGGCTACTACGAGCAGGTCTCGCGCCTGGGCAACCCGCTGGTCAACGAAGTCGTCAACCCGCTGAAGGACAAGGACACGTTCAACGCGTCCTCGCCGTGGAACGACGGCCAGTTCCTGAAGAACGTGACCAACCCCGAGCTGCCGAAGCTCATCGAGGCCGTCTACAAGATCAAGGCGCCCGCGGAACCGCGCAACGATCTCGTCGACGTCTTCCTCAAGGGCGTCAAGGGCCTCAACCGGCCGCCGAACGTGCGACCGGCGGAGATGCTGCGCCTGAACACCTCGATCAAGCCGGCCGCCGAGCCGAAACGGCTCGGTGTGCTCGACGGCGACAAGGCGGGCTTCCCGAACGGGCGCCGGCTCACCGATGACGTCGTGGACATCGCGCTGCAGGTCGTCGAGGGCGAGCTGGTCGGTTCCGAGAACGACCTGGGTGACGCGGTCGACGCCAACGACCAGCGGTTCGGCGACTCCTTCCCCTACCTGGCCGAGCCCGTGGCGGGTTCGCGAGGCCCGCTCGCGAAGGGCACGACCGGTGGCAACGACGTCCTCAACCAGGTGGGCGACGCCCTGCAGCCGGCCGGCTCCGCCGACGGCATGCGCAACACCGGCCTGATCGCCGCGTCGGCGGCCTCGGGCGCGGTGGGGATCCTGCTGATCGGCATGGGTCTGGCGTGGTGGCGGCGGCGCGTGCAGCGCCCGAACTGATCGGCACCGCACGAGCGGCGAGAGACGACGAGAGAGGGCGGGAGTCGGCGAGAACGACTCCCGCCCTCTTCTTCCGGGGCCCTCAGTTCACCTCGGACACCTCCGGCAGCTCCACGTCGTACACCAGCGGCTCGCCGTCCACCGTCACCTGGCGGGCATGCGCGGCATACGACGATGCCGTCGTCGACAGGAGATAGGTGCCCGGTGCCGGGACGGAGAGGATGTAGGAGCCGTCGGCCAGGGAGGTGACGCGGTCCAACTGCCGGCCGCCCGTGGTCAGAAGGGTGACCGAGGCGCCCTCCACCGGGTCGCCGGACGTGTCCCGAACCAGGCCGTGGACGACCGTGGAGGAACCGTCGCCCGCGGTGACCGTGTCCCGCTCGGCCACCGCCGCCGCCTCCTCCTTCGGCTCCACCGCCAGGTGCGGCAGCCGCTTCTCCAGCCAGACCGGCAGCCACCAGTTGGAGGCGCCCAGGAGGTGCATCGCGGCCGGTACCAGTGCGGTGCGCAGGATGAACGCGTCCAGCGCGACCGCCGCCGCGAGGCCCACGCCCGCCATCGCACCGCCGGAGTTGCCGCTCAGGACGAACGCGAGGAACACACAGACCATGATCAGAGCCGCGGAGTTGATGACCCGGCTGGTCTCCGCCAGACCGACGCGCACCGCGCGCGCGTTGTCCCTCGTGTGCACCCATTCCTCGTGCATCCGGCTGACCAGGAACACCTGGTAGTCCATGGACAGGCCGAAGAGGAGCGAGAGCATGATGACGGGCAGGAAGGCGTTGATCGGGCCCTCCTTGCCGAGGCCGAGCAGGTTCAGGCCCCAGCCCCACTGGAATACGGCGACGAGGACGCCGAAGGAGGCGGCGGCCGCGACCAGGTTCATCACGGCGGCCGTCAGCGGCACCACCAGGGAGCGGAAGGCGATCAGCAGGAGCAGGAAGCCCAGGCCGATGATCGTCGCGATGAAGAGGGGGAGGCGGTCGCCGGTGACCGTGGCGAAGTCCTTGGAGACCGCGGTGACCCCGCCGACGTGCGCCTCGGCTCCCGCCCCGGGGATGACGTCGTCACGCAGCCGGTCGATGAGGGTGTCCGTCTGTTCGGACTGGGGCGAGGTCGTGGGGACCACCTGGATGACGGTGACGCCACCGGCGGGCGGCAGCGCGGTGGCCCGGGCCACGCCGGAGGTGTCCTCGATGCCCTTGACCAGGGCGTTGGTGTCACCGCCCTGGACCACGACCTGGAGGGGGCCGTTGAAGCCCGGCCCGAAGCCCTCGGCGAGCAGGTCGTAGGCCTTGCGGGTGGTGGTGGAGGCGTCGTCGTTGCCCTGGTCGGTGGCGCCCAGGTGCAGCGACAGCACGGGGATCGCGAGGACGGCCATGACGGCCAGCGCGAGCGCCGCGATCGTGCGGGGACGCCGCTGCACGCCCGCCGACCAGCGGGCCGCCGGGCCGCTCGTCTTCTCCTCCTCGGGTCCCTCGGCGGCCAGCCGCCGGCGCTGCCTGCGGCTGAGCACGCGCGTGCCGAGGAAGCCCAGCAGGGCGGGCAGCAGGGTGGTGGCGGCGAGGACGCTCAGGACGACCGTCAGGGAGGTGCCGATGACGACGCCGTCCAGGAAGCGCAGGTTGGTCACCAGCATGCCGGCGAGGGCGATGCAGACCGTGCCGCCCGCGAACAGCACGGCCCGGCCGGAGGTGTTGAGGGCGGTGACCGCGGACTCCTCGGGGTCGGCGCCGCGCAGGATGCCCTTGCGGTGCCGGGTGACGATGAACAGGGCGTAGTCGATGCCGACGCCCAGGCCGATCAGGGAGGACAGCAGCGGCGCCAGGTCGGGGATGTCGGTGACATGGCTGAGCAGCTGGGTGCCGAACAGGCCCATGCCGACGCCGAAGACCGCCACGGCGAGCGGCAGCAGCATCGCGAAGAGCGAGCCGAAGGCCAGGAACAGGACGACCGCGGCGGCGGCGAGGCCGACCATCTCGGCGAGCCCGGTGGGCGGCTCCTGTACTCGCTGGATGGCCTGGCCGCCGAGTTCGACCTCCAGGCCGTCGCGTCCGGCGTCCCGCGCGGTGTCGACCACGTCCTGCACGAGTTCCTTGGGTACGGCGTTCGCCTGGTCGGCGAAGGTGATCTGGGCGTACGCGATCGAGCCGTCCGGGCTGATCTGCCCCGCGCCCTGCTCGCCCGCGTAGGGGCTGGTCACCCCGCCGACGCCCTTCATGCCCGCTATCTCGTCCAGTGCGGGCTGGATGCGGGCCCGTACCGCCTGGTCCCGGACCGTGCCCTCGTCGACCTTCCAGACGACCGTGTCGGTGTCACCCGCGCGCGCGGGGAACGCCTTCTCCATCAGGTCGTATGCCTTCTTGGAGTCCGTGTCGGGGAGGGAGAAGACGTTCGCGTAGTCCGTTCCGGCCGACGAGGCCGAGAATCCCAGTCCGAACAGTGCCCCCAACCACACCAACAGGACCACCAGCCGGTGCCGGTAGCACCAGCGTGCCAATGCCGCCACGATCAAACTCCTCACGCCGAATCGGTCGGTCCCCCCAGGTCCTGGGCAACAGCATCGACGGCGGCACGCGTGCGTGGGCCCGAAGTTCCATGACTCTCAAGGAACTCCAAAGCGCGGACCGGACCGATTGTCAGTGGGGCCGCCGATACTGGGTGCATGTCGACGGCTCCCGGCACCGTGCTGGTCGTGGAGGACGAGCCGAGCATCGCGGACGTCCTCGCCATCGCGCTGCGCTACCACCGCTTCGAGGTCATGACCGCGGGCACGGTCCGTGACGCCCTCGCCCTCGCCGGCCGCACCCGGCCCGACGTCGCGCTGCTCGACGTCATGCTGCCGGACGGCGACGGGCGGGCGCTCGGGCGGGAACTGCGCGCGCGCAGACCGGAACTGGCGGTGGTGTTCCTCACCGCGCGGGACGCGCCCGGGGAGATCGTCGGCGCGCTCGGCTTCGGCGACGACTACATCACCAAGCCGTTCGACATCGACGTGGTCGTCGCCAGGATCACCGCGGTCCTGCGCCGCACCCTCCCCCAGGCTCGCACCGGCTCGCGCGGGGACACCCCCACGGCGGACGTCCTGCCGCAGCGTCCGCCCCTGCGCTACGCCGACATGGAGCTGGACGAGACGACGTACAGCGTGCACCGCGCGGGCCGCACGGTCGAGCTGACCCCCACGGAGTACGCGCTGCTGCGCTTCCTGGTGCGCAACGGCGGCCGGATCGTGCCCAAGGAGCAACTCCTGCGCCACGTGTGGCAGTACGAGCACACCCCGCCGGAGTCCACCGTCGTCGAGACCTACATCAGCTATCTGCGCCGCAAGCTGGACGCTCTGGGAGCGCCGGTGATCACCACGCGGCGCGGCGTGGGATACGGGCTGGTGTGAGGTTCCCGCACCGTGGCCGGGGGCTGCATTCCCTGCGCGTGAAGCTGACGCTGGCCAATGTGGCGTTGCTCGCCATCGGCGTGGTCGCGGCGACCGCCGTCAGCCTGATGGGGATGCGGCACTACCTGGTCGGCCAGATCGACACCGAGCTGACCAAGATGCGTGACTCTCTGGGCAGTTCGCGGCTCACGCTGCGGGACATCGACTCGCTGAGCGTGCTGGGCGTGGTCCGCGACCGGATCGCGCCGAACGGCCCGGACGACCGGCCGGCCCCGGACTCGATCTTCACCGCCGTCGACGCCCGCGGCACGGCCCTCACCCTCTTCGACGTCGAACCCACCGCGGCCCAACGCGCCCTCGCGAAGGCGGTGGCCGACCCACGGGCCCTCGCCGCCGCCCCCGCACCACGCGATGTGACGGTGCACGGGGCGGCGTACCGGGTGACCGCGACACGGCTCGCCGACGGACCCTATGTACTGCTCGCCACCTCCACCGAGGCCCTGCACCGGGGCATAGCCAAGGCCCTCCGGCTCGATCTCGCCGTGGGCACCCTGCTGCTGGCGCTGCTGGCCTGTCTCACGCTGTTCAGTGTGCGGCGGCGGATGCGGCCGCTGGAGGACATGGTGGAGACGTCGTCGGCGATAGCCGAGGGCGACCTGACCCGGCGGGTGCCCTCCAGCCGGGAGGCCACGCTGGAGGTCGAACAGCTGCGGCTGGCCCTGAACTCCATGCTCCACCAGGTGGAGACCGCGTACCGGACTCGCGAGGACAGCGCGGCCCAGCTGCGCCGGTTCGTCGCGGACGCCTCGCACGAGCTGCGCACCCCGCTGTCCGCGATCCGCGGCTATCTCCAGCTGTACGACCAGGGGATGCTGCGGGAGCCGGAGGAGCGCAAGCGGGCCTGGGACCGGATGAACGGCGAGGTGGACCGCATGGGCCGGCTGGTCGACGAGCTGCTCACCCTGGCCCGTCTCGACCAGCGGCCCGAACTGCGGCTGCGGAACGTGGACGTGAGCCGGCTGGTGCGGGACGCCGCCGAGGACCTGCGGGCGCAGCAGCCCGGGCGGCCGGTCACGGTGGACGCGGCGGGGTCGCTGCTGGTGTGGGCGGACGAGTCGGGGCTGCGGCAGGTGCTGGGGAACCTGGTGGCCAACGTGCGGACGCACACGCCCGCCGAGGTCCCGGTCCGGCTCGCCGTGTCGCGCTCCGACGACGTCGTACGGCTGTCGGTGGCGGACGAGGGGCCGGGGCTCGGGAAGGAGGAGTCGGCGCGGGTCTTCGACCGGTTCTTCCGCGCGGGCGGCGGCGCGGGCAGCGGGCTGGGCCTGGCGATCGTGCAGGGGGTGGTGCGGGCGCACGGCGGCGAGGTGGGTGTGCGGACGGCACCGGGCGAGGGGCTCGAGGTGACGGTGGAACTGCCGCCCCGGCCGAAGGCCTGCGTCTGAAGCCCGCGTCCGAGGCCCGGAGGGCGGTAGGGCATCGCCGGGGAGGAGCGCGGGCTTCGCGCACACGATGCCTCGTTCCTGCTCACCGGTCAGGAACGGCCGGCCACCACCAGGGCCCAGACGGTCTTGCCGTGCCGGCCCCTGCTCCACACGCCCCATGCGGTCGCGATGTGTTCCACGAGGTGCAGGCCGCGGCCCTGTTCGTCCCACTCGGTGACCGACCGGGGCAGGGGCTCCTGCCGGCCCTCGTCGGAGACCTCGACGAGACAGGAGCCGTCCGCGAGCGCGGTGACCGCCACCTCGAACTCCCGCTCCTGGGGCGGGCTGTGGCGGATGACGTTGGTGGCGAGCTCGGACACCAGGAGGCAGGCGTCGGCCAGCGCCGGATCGTCCGGGGCGTGGCCCCACTCGGCCAGATGGTCCCGGACCCGGCGCCGGGCCAGGCCGACGGATGCCGGGTGCCGGGGCAGCCGGAAGGAGTTGCGTCTCAGCACGTCTGCTCCTCACCCCGTGCACACCGCCGCCACATGGTGGCGCGTCGGGTGCCTGCCCGGTGGCACGGGGGCGCATGCCCGACCGACGGGATCAAGCCCGTCGGCCGGGTCCTGGATGGCTCGGAACCGGTTCGGTGGACCGACGCGGGTCGGTCAGATCCAGTTCAGCGACCACAGCCGGAAGACACCGTTGCCATCCGCCAGGTACTGGCCGCCGCCGACGTCCGACGTGGTGACGACGTACTCCTTGCGCTGCCACAGCGGGATCACCGGCACGTCCTCGGCGATGACCTGCTGGAGGTTCTTGAAGTCGTCGGTGACCTGGCTGCGGTCGGCGTACTGCTGGCTCTCCTTGATGTACCCGTCGACGCGCTTGCTGCTGAAGCCGGTGTTCATCGTGGAGTCGGTGCCGACGAGCGGTCCCGCGAAGGTGTCGGGGTCGGGGTAGTCGGCGACCCAGCCGACGGCGTACGCGTCGAGCTTGCCGCCGGCCCAGCGCTTCTGGAAGTCGGTCCACTCGTAACCCTTGACGTTCACCTGGAACAGTCCGCTGGCCTCCAGTTGCCGCTTGAGCTCCTTCGCCTCGTCCGCGGCGGCGCCGCTGCCGATGCCGTAGCCGTAGGTGAACTTGACCGGGATGCTGACGCCGGCCCCCTCCAGGAGCTTGCGGGCCTTCTCGGAGTTCTGGTCCGGGTAGTTGTCGAAGAAGGAGGTGGTGTGGCCGGTGAGGCCCGCCGGGATGAGCGAGTACAGCGGGTCGACGGTGCCGTCGTACACCTTCGTGGCCAGTTGCTCGCGGTCGATCAGCCAGGCCATCGCCTTGCGGACGGCGGTCAGGTGCAGCGGCGAGGAGGCACGGGTGTTGAAGTACAGGTTGCGGGTATCGGAGCTGTCGGCCTCGCTGACCCGCTGGTCGGGGTCACTTGCGTTGAGGGAGGACAGGACCGTCGGCGGCAGCTGACGGGTGGCCACGTCGACCTGCTTGCCCTCCCAGGCCTTCTCCAGGGCGTCGGGGTCTGCGTAGTAGCGCAGCGCGATCGGCGCACCGGACTTCACCGCGCCCTTGTAGCGCGAGTTGGGCTCCAGGTCGACCCGCTTGCCCTTCGTGTACGACTTCAGCGTGTACGGGCCGGTGCCGTCGACGGAGTTGCCGCTGCGCAGGCCGTCCGCGGGATAACGGGTGTCGTCCACGATCGAGCCGGCGCCGGTGGCCACCTTGAACGGGAAGGTGGCGTCCGGTGTGGTCAGGTGGAAGGTGACCTTGAGGTCCTTGGCGTCCACCGACTTCAGGGTGGAGAGCAGTGAGGACGGACCGACATCGGAGTTGATCTTCTTGACGCGGTCGAAGGAGAACTTCACGTCCTCGGCGGTCACCTTGCGGCCGCTGGGAAAGGTGAGGTCGTCGCGGAGTTCGCAGGTGTACGTCGTCAGGCCGCCCTTGGCGAAGGAGCAGCTCTTGGCGGCGTCCGGGACGGGTGCGACCCCGCCGGGTGCGTAGGTCAGCAGCGACTGGTAGACGTTGCTGAACAGCGCCCAGGAACCGGCGTCGTAGGCGCCCGCCGGGTCGAGTGAGGTGATGGTGTCCGTCGTGCCGACCGTGATGGTCGCCTCGCTGTCATGATCCGACGGCAGCAACTGCCAGCCGCCCACCCCGATGACCGCGAGAACCAGCAGCGTCACGAGGATCCGCATGCGAACTGATCGCATGGTGATGTCCTGCCCTCCCCGGGCACACTGAAGAGCCCAGTAATACACAGAAAGCCACTCCCCTTGTGTGGCGGGCTCACCTAATCACACGTGTTTCTCGTGGCGGAAGAGGATTCTGGGTAGATGAGAAAGAACTTACCGCTCCTTACCTGACGCAACGTTTCTGCCGGGTTTCACATCTCGCGCACAGGTATTTTCCGCGGTTTCTCCGCGTCAGGCCGCGCCTGACTCCAGCTCGATCACCGTGATGTCCGACGGGGCTCCCACGCGCGTGGGAGGGCCCCAGGCGCCGGCGCCCCGGGAGACGTACAACTGGGTGTCCCCGTAGCGCTCCAGGCCGGCCACGGTCGGGTTCGCGGCCTCGGCGATCAGGCTGCCGGGCCAGAGCTGGCCGCCGTGCGTGTGACCGGAGAGCTGGAGGTCGACGCCGTGGCGTACGGCGTCGTGGATCTGGACCGGCTGGTGGGCGAGGAGCACGCACGCGCGTGTGGTGTCGCGGTCGCCGAGGGCGCGGGAGAAGTCGGGGCCCTGGCCCTCGCTCTCGCCCGCGAGGTCGTTGACACCGGCGAGGTCGAACCAGGGGAGTTCGGTACGGGCGTTCTCCAGGGGGTCGAGGCCGAGCCGCCGCACTTCTTCGACCCATTGTCCGGCGCCGGAGAAGTACTCGTGGTTGCCGGTGACGAAGAAGCTGCCGTGGCGGGCGCGGAGTCGGGAGAGCGGCGCGGCGGCGGGGCCGAGGTCCTTCACGCTGCCGTCGACCAGGTCGCCGACGAGGGCGATCAGGTCGGGCTGGGTCGCGTTGATCGTGTCGACGACCTTCCGCGCGAAGTCCCTGCCGAGGACCGGGCCGAGGTGGATGTCGCTGACGACGGCGATCCGGTACCCGTGGGCGGCCCGCGGCAGCTTCGCGAGTGGGACGGTCACCCGCTTGACCCTCGGGCCGCGCAGCACGCCGTAGGTGCCGTAGCCGACCGTGCCGACGGCAGCCGCGGCGGCAGCGCCGCCGACGACCCGGGAGACGAAGAGACGGCGTGAGGGGGGCTGCTTTTCGGACGAGCTCGGGGGCGTGACCGCCTCCCCCGGGCGCGATGCTCCCGCCGGGACCGGCTCCGGCCGCGGAGCGGGCCGCTCGGCCGGTGTGCGTCTGTCCAGGAACCGCCGCAGCAGGGGCCGTACGGCCTCGCCCGCCACCACCCCGAGCAGCAGGTAGATCGACAGGGCCAGCCACAGGAAGCCCGGCCAGGCCAGGGTGCGCTGGAGCCAGAAGGGGGCACCGGCGCGCTCGGTGACGAGGGCGCCGATCGCCAGGACCCAGCCGCCCGCGATCAGTACGGCGCCGCCGCGGCGGGCCCGGCCGGGGCCCCGCGTCGTGTCGCGGAACAGGCGCCGCCACAGGTACCAGTTGGCCGCGACCAGGATCGCCGGCGCGAACAGTGCGAAGAGGATCACCACCGGGCTATGACGTCCGGCGCAGTGCGCGCAGCCCACGCAACCCGATGGCCCCGATGGCCGTCCCCAATACGAAGGAAACGACGGCGAGCGTCAGGTGGACCCAGAAGTACGCCGTGGGGTGGCCGTCGTCGAAGGCGAGCCCGCTGCTGTCCTTGACCAGGTTTTTGACGAAAGTGACCCAGATGACCCAGCTCCACACCCCGAAGGCGAGCAGGAACCAGGAGAGGGGGCGGCTGAGCTTCATGTTCCCAGTATCGCCGTCGGGTGTCCGGTTCAATGACGGGGGTGGGGAGGGTGATGGGACTTCCCGCCACCTGCCGGGTACGTTCTCCGTCGTGCCCGCACCCATGAAACAGACCGTCAGGCGATCCCTGCTGGTCACCGCAGCCTCCGTCACGTCTCTCGCGTCCCTCGCGCTGACCGCGCCCGTCTCGGCGGCGGCGCCGTCGCCGTCGGGCAGCCCGTCGAGCAGTCCGTCGACCACTCCCCCGGCGAACATGTCCACCGTCGGCGGTGCCCGGCTCGGCCAGGCCGGGACGCAGGTGGCGCTCGCGGGCGGCGCGCCGGTGGTGCCGAAGGACCTCACCGCCCGGTCGTGGATCGTCGCGGACGCCGAGTCCGGCCAGGTGCTGGCCTCGCACAACGCGCACTGGCGGCTGCCCCCGGCGAGCACGATGAAGATGCTGTTCGCCGACACCGTGCTGCCGAAGTTCCCGCGGACCACCACGCACAAGGTCGCGCCGAAGGAACTGGAGGGCATGGGCTCGGGGTCCAGCCTGGTCGGGATAAAGGAGGGCGAGACGTACACCGTCCACGACCTGTGGCTCGGCGTCTTCCTGCGCTCCGGCAACGACGCCGTGCACGTGCTGTCCGCGATGAACGAGGGCGTCGCCAACACGGTCGCGGAGATGAACGAGCACGCCGAGGAGCTCCAGGCCCTCGACACGCACGTGGTCTCCCCGGACGGCTACGACGCCCCGGGCCAGGTGTCGTCGGCGTACGACCTGACACTGGTCGCCCGTTCGGGGCTGCAGAAGAAGGACTTCCGGGAGTACTGCTCGACCGTCACGGCCAAGTTCCCCGGGGAGACGAAGAAGAACAAGAAGGGCAAGAAGGTCCGTGGGTCCTTCGAGATCCAGAACACCAACCGGCTGCTGAGCGGGGACTACGACATCTCGCAGTACCCGGGCATCGCCGGCGTAAAGAACGGAAACACCACCAACGCGGGCGCCACCTTCACCGGCGTCGCCGAGCGGAACGGGCGGGTGCTGCTCGTCACGGTGATGAACCCGGAGAAGAGCGACCACAACGAGGTCTACAAGGAGACCGCCAAGCTGTTCGACTGGGGTTTCAAGGCGGTCGGCAAGGTGACGCCCGTGGGCGAGCTGGTCGCCCCGAAGGGCGCCGCGCAGGCCAGCCCGCAGGCCAGCGCCCAGGCCGGGGCGGACCCCTCGTCGGGAAGCGGCGCGAAGGCCGGGCAGGGCGGCACCTCGCAGCAGCCCGTCGCCGGCGCGGTCGGCCGGGACGGCTCGCGCGGGATGTGGACGGCGCTCGGGATCGCCGGCGGGGTGGTGGTGGTGCTGGCCGCCGGCGCGTTCCTCGTCAACCGCCGCTGGCCGCTGCCGGATCTGGTACGCCGCCGCCGCTGACGCTGTCGCCGTTGGCGCCGTCGCCGCTGACGTCCTCGTCGAAGGCGGTGTCCGGGGCGCTGCCCGTCGCGGTCCACGCGGCGCAGTACAGGACCAGCTTCGAGGTGAAGTTGATCCACAGCAGCAGGGCGATGGGCACGCCGAACGCGCCGTACATGCTCTTCGCCGCCACACCCTGCATGTAGCCGCTCAGCAGCAGCTTCAGCAGTTCGAAGCCGATCGCGCCGATCAGCGCGGCGACGAAGAGGCGGCGGCGGGCCGGCTCGACGCCGGGCAGCAGGGTGAGGACGTACAGCAGGAGCAGGAAGTCGGCGAGAACCGCGATGGCGAAGGCGGCGACGCGCAGCAGGATGCCGCCCCAGCCCGCCTTGTCGATGCCGAGTCCGTCGGCGATCCGGCCGACCAGGGCGGAGGCGACGGTGGAGATGGCGAGGGTGGTCAGGACGGCGCCGCCGAAGCCGACGAGGATGCCCGCGTCCTTGGCCTTGGCCAGGACCGGGTTGTCGTCCTTGTCGGGCAGCTCCCACACCGCGCGCAGACAGTCCCGCATCTGACCGACCCAGCCCATGCCGGTGAACAGCAGGACGGCGCCGGCGATGAGGCCGACGGTGCCGGCGTTCTGGATGAGGCCGTCGATGTCGAGCTGGTCGGAGATGCCGGGAACCTGGTCGGTGATCTTGTTCTGGAGGTTGTTCTGCTGGGACTCGCTGAGGGTGGCGGCGGCGATCGCGGCGGCGAGGGTGATCAGCGGGAACAGCGCGACGAAGCTGACGAACGTCATCGCGGCGGCGAGCCGGGTCCACTTGACGCGGTCGAGGCGCTCGTACGACCGCCACGCGTGCGTGGCCGTGAGCCGGGCGACCACCGGCCCGATTCCGGGAAGCTTCTTCAGCCAGTCCATGATCCGACTCTGCCCCACGTGTGATGGACCGATGTGCGAGTACCCGAAAGCGGATGTGCGAGTACCCGGAAGCGCTCGCCCATTCCGGGTAGCGGGCGAATGTCAGGAAAGCGACGCGACACAACGGGGTGATACGGGCGATACGGTCGTCTCCATGCCCGCTGACGCCTCCGGCCTCCCCCGGTCCCTTCTCGTCCTCGGCGGTACGTCGGAGATCGCGCTGGCCACCGCGCGCCGGCTGATCGCCCGGCGCACCCGCGAAGTGTGGCTGGCCGGCCGTCCCTCCCCCGCCCTGGAGGAGGCCGCCGACGGGCTGCGCGCGCTGGGCGCCGAGGTCCGCACGGTCGCCTTCGACGCGCTCGACACCGACTCCCACGAGACGGTCCTCGACAAGGTCTTCGCCGAGGGCGGCATCGACGTCGTCCTGCTCGCCTTCGGTGTCCTCGGCGACCAGGCGTACGACGAACGCGACCCGTCGGCCGCCGTGCGCGTCGCGCGGACCAACTACACCGGAGCGGTGTCGGCGGGGCTGGTGAGCGCCCGCGCGCTCCAGGCGCAGGGCCACGGCTCGCTGGTCGTCCTCTCCTCCGTCGCCGGGGAGCGTGCCCGCCGCTCGGACTTCATCTACGGCTCCAGCAAGGCCGGCCTCGACACCTTCGCCCAGGGCCTGGGCGACGCGCTGCACGGCACCGGGGCGCACGTCATGGTCGTACGCCCCGGCTTCGTCCGTACCAGGGGGACGGCCGTCCGGCGGGGCACACCGCACCTGGCCACCACGCCGGAGGCGGTCGCGACGGCGATCGAACTGGGGCTGCGGCGGCGCTCGGAGACGGTGTGGGTGCCCGGACTGCTGCGGACGGTGACGGCGACGCTACGACACCTGCCGCGCGCGGTGTACCGCAGGCTGCCGGTGTAGGGCCCTGCTCAGCGCGTGGGCAGCGTGCCGCGGTCGACGCGGGCCGCCTGCGGGGGGACCACCGAGCCGCCGAAGGTGTACTCGCGGAGTTTGCGCCAGACGGCGTCGGCGCCCTGCTCGTGGAGGGAGAAGCCGGTGCAGGACCACTCGGCCTCGTAGTCGGCGAGTTCCTCGAAGGCCCGGTCCATGGCCGCCTCGTCGATGCCGTGCGCGACGGTGACATGCGGGTGGTACGGGAACTGCAGCTCGCGCACGAGGGGACCGGAGGAGTCCCGGACCCGCTGCTGGAGCCAGGCGCAGGCCCCGGCGCCCTCGACGACCTTCACGTACACCACCGGCGACAGCGGGCGGAAGGTGCCGGTGCCGGACAGCCGCATCGGAAAGGGGCGGCCGCTCGCCGCGACCTCGGTGAGATGGGCTTCCACGGCCGGCAGCGCGCTCACCTCGATCTCGGTCGGCGGCAGCAGCGTGACGTGGCTGGGGATGCCGTGAGCCGCGGCGTCGCCGAAGCCCGCGCGCCGCTCCTGGAGCAGGCTGCCGTGAGGCTCCGGGACCGCGATCGACACGCCGATCGTTACGGTCCCCACGTCTTCTCCTCTGTTTTCATCCGTTGTCGTCGTGCCGGTGTCATACCGGGGTCGTGGCGGTTTCGCGCCGGGTTCGTGCCGGGGTCGTGCCGGGTTCGTACTCAGACGTACGGCTATCGACTGTACGGCCACGGCTGTGCTCTGGGCAGGCGCAAGCGAAGTGATGTGCAGCGCTCTGCCGCGTGGAACATGTGTGCGGCGTGCGCCCTCGGCGCTCGTCGGTGCCTGTCGGTGCGCGTCGGCGCTCCTGTGTGCTTCTTGGCGCCGCTCAGTGCTTCGCGGGCAGGAAGCCGACCCTCTCGTACGCCTGGGCCAGGGTCTCCGCGGCCACCACGCGTGCCTTCTCCGCGCCCTTGGCCAGGAGCGAGTCCAGCGTCTCGGGGTCGTCCAGGTACTGCTGGGTGCGGTCCCGGAACGGCGTGACGAAGTCGACGACGACCTCCGCGAGGTCCGTCTTGAGGGCGCCGTAGAGCTTGCCCTCGTAAGCCTGCTCCAGCTCCGGGACGCTCCTGCCGGTGAGCGTGGAGTAGATGCCGAGGAGGTTGCTGACACCCGGCTTGTTCTCGGTGTCGTAGCGGACGACCGTGTCGGTGTCCGTGACCGCGCTCCTGACCTTCTTGGCCGTCGCCTTCGGGTCGTCGAGGAGATTGATGAGGCCCTTCGGCGTGGACGCCGACTTGCTCATCTTGATCGACGGGTCCTGGAGGTCGTAGATCTTGCCCGTCTCCTTCAGGATGTAGGGCTTCGGGACCGTGAAGGTGTCGCCGAAACGGCCGTTGAAACGCTCGGCGAGGTCGCGGGTCAGCTCGATGTGCTGGCGCTGGTCCTCGCCCACCGGGACCTCGTCGGCCTGGTAGAGCAGGATGTCGGCGACCTGGAGGATCGGGTACGTGAAGAGGCCGACGCTCGCGCGGTCGGCGCCCTGCTTGGCGGACTTGTCCTTGAACTGGGTCATCCGGCTGGCCTCGCCGAAGCCGGTGAGGCAGTTCATGACCCACGCCAGCTGGGCGTGCTCGGGGACATGGCTCTGGACGAAGAGGGTGCAGCGCTCGGGGTCGAGACCGGCCGCGAAGAGCTGGGCCGCGGCGAGCCGGGTGTTGGCCGTGAGCTCCTTCGGGTCCTGCGGGACCGTGAGGGCGTGCAGGTCGACGACCATGTAGAAGGCGTCGTGGGACTCCTGCAGGGCCACCCACTGGCGGACGGCGCCCAGGTAGTTGCCGAGGTGGAACGAGCCTGCCGTGGGCTGGATTCCGGAGAGCACGCGGGGTCGGTCAGAAGCCATGCTCATCATTGTCTCAGAGCGCGGAGCCCGCCCGGAACGGCCTCCCGGGCAGCCGTGCGGCTGCCCGGGGGCGCGGCTGTCAGCCGAGGTCGATCTCCGGGTACAGCGGGAAGCCCGCGACCAGGTCCGTCGCCCGCTGGGCGATCTCGTCGGCGATCTTCGCGTCCAGCACGTGGGCCGCCTTGGACGGGGCGCCGGACTTGGTGGTGCCGGGCTCGGTGGTCGTCAGCACCCGGTCGATCAGGGACGCCACCTCGTCCATCTCCGCCGTGCCGAGGCCCCGGGTGGTGAGCGCCGGGGTGCCGATGCGGATGCCGGAGGTGTACCAGGCGCCGTTCGGGTCGGCGGGGATGGCGTTGCGGTTGGTGACGATGCCCGAGTCGAGGAGGGCGGCCTCGGCCTGGCGGCCGGTGAGGCCGTAGGACGAGGCGACGTCGATCAGGTTGAGGTGGTTGTCGGTGCCGCCGGTGACGAGCGTCGCGCCGCGGCTCATCAGGCCCTCGGCCAGCGCGCGCGAGTTGTCGACGATGCGCTGGGCGTAGTCCTGGAAGGCGGGCTGCCGGGCCTCGGCGAGGGCGACGGCCTTGGCGGCCATCACGTGCGGGAGGGGGCCGCCGAGGACCATCGGGCAGCCGCGGTCGACCTGGTCCTTGAGGGAGTCGTCGCACAGGACCATGCCGCCGCGCGGGCCGCGCAGGGACTTGTGGGTGGTGGTCGTGACGATCTGGGCGTGCGGGACCGGGTCGAAGTCGCCGGTGAGGACCTTGCCGGCGACGAGCCCCGCGAAGTGCGCCATGTCCACCATCAGGGTCGCCCCGACCTCGTCGGCGATCTCGCGGACGATCCGGAAGTTCACCAGCCGGGGGTACGCCGAGTAGCCCGCGACGATGATCAGCGGCTTGAACTCGCGGGCCTGGGCGCGCATCGCGTCGTAGTCGATCAGACCGGTGGCGGGGTCCGTCCCGTACGACCGCTGGTCGAACATCTTGCCGGAGATGTTCGGGCGGAAGCCGTGGGTGAGGTGGCCGCCGGCGTCCAGGGACATGCCGAGCATGCGCTGGTTGCCGAAGGCCTGGCGCAGCTCCGCCCAGTCGGCCTCGGAGAGGTCGTTGACCTGGCGGGCGCCGGCCTTCTCCAGGAAGGGCACCTCGACCCGGTCGGCGAGGACGGCCCAGAAGGCGACGAGGTTGGCGTCGATGCCGGAGTGCGGCTGGACGTAGGCGTGACGGGCACCGAAGAGCTCGCGGGCGTGCTCGGCGGCGAGGGACTCCACGGTGTCGACGTTGCGGCAGCCGGCGTAGAAGCGGCGGCCGACGGTGCCCTCGGCGTACTTGTCGCTGAACCAGTTGCCCATCGCGAGAAGGGTGGCCGGGGAGGCGTAGTTCTCGGAGGCGATCAGCTTGAGCATCTCGCGCTGATCGGCGACCTCCTGCCCGATGGCATCGGCGACCCGCGGCTCGACGGCACGAATCACATCGAGGGCGGCACGGTAGGCGGTGGACTCGGTGGAGAGATTCTCGGGCATCGGGGACCTCCGGACGTGGCGTTCGGCGTGTTCGGTTCGGCCCAGGCGCACGGCACTCTTGTCACTCCAGGGCCGCTCCCCGATGGTCCGTCCCATCCCAGCGCGCCAGTCACGACCCGCTCAGAGCCTACCGGGCGGACCACAACGTGAGGACTCCGCGTCCACCATGCGAGCGACCATGAGACGGAGCCCCACGCGACCGAAAATCGCCTGTACCCCCGGCGCCTCTCGTCCAAAGACTCTGATCACTGTCGTTCGGATCAGGCCGTGGGGGACCCTTGAGCGAGCTCGCCTGGGACGCAATCGCCACCATCACCGCCGTAGTCGGCAACGTGATCGCCGTGATCGTCGCGGTTCTGTCTCTCCGTCGCGCCGACCAGGCTCTCGTACAGGCCGCCGACATCTCGGAACGAGCCATGAGCGCGCACTACGCCATCGAGGGAGCCGCGGCCGCCATCGCCTGGCGGGATCAGGTCATCGCCCTGCACGACCGCGGACTCAGCCCGGAGGAGATACGCGCGATCATGCTGCTGGAAGACGGCGGAGAAGGATACGAGCGGGCCAATGGCCGCATCGACGACATCCTTTCGGCCATTCCTCGCTCCGGAAGTTAGTACCCCACCCGCCCCCGCCGGACGTCTCCCCCCTAGAGTCCGTCTGTGCTGTTCGGAATGGTGTGTGCGCTCGGGGCGGCCGTGTGTTTCGGGGTGGCGACCGTGTTGCAGGCGGTGGCCGCGCGGGCGGCGGCCGGTGGGGGTGGTGAGGAGGCCGCGCTGTTGCTGCGGGCGTTGCGGCACTGGCGGTACCTCGCGGGGCTGGGGCTGGACGGGCTGGGGTTCGTGCTGCAGGTCGCCGCGCTGCGGTCGATTCCGATCTACGCGGTGGCGGCGGCGCTCGCCTCGTCCCTCGCGGTGACCGCGGTGGTTGCGGCGCGGCTGCTGCGGGTGCGGTTGAGCCGGACGGAGTGGACGGCCGTGGGGGTGGTGTGCGCGGGGCTCGCGATGCTGGGGGCGGCCTCGGGGACGGAAGGGGAGGAGACCGGTCCGGCGGTGCTGCCGTGGGTGATGGTGGCGGTGGCCGTCGGGGTGCTGGTGCTGGGGTTGCTGGGCGGGCGGCTGCCCGAGCGGGGGCGGGGGCTCGCGCTGGGGTTGGGGGCGGGGTTCGGGTTCGGGGTGGTGGAGGTGGCGGTGCGGCTGGTCGACTCGTCGGCGCCCGGGGGGCTGGTCGCCGATCCGGCGGTGTACGCGCTGGTGATGGGGGGAGGCGCCGCGTTTCTGTCGCTCACCTCCGCCCTGCAGCGGGGTTCGGTGACGACGGCCACCGCCGGGATGGTGATCGGGGAGACCATCGGGCCGGCGGTGGTGGGCGTGGTGTGGCTGGGCGACCGTACGCGGGAGGGGCAGGCGTGGCTCGCGGTGCTGGGGTTCGCCGTCGCGGTGGCGGGCGCGCTTGCCCTGGCCCGGTTCGGGGAGGCGCCGGAGGTGGAGGTCGAGGTGGAAGCGGGACGCCTCTGAGTCCCGTGCCTCAGTCCATCTGCGCCACGATGCCGTCCCACAGGCGTGATCGCGCCTCCAGCGCCAGCCTCACCGTCTCCACCGCCTCCTGCCAGTGCGCGTCGTTGGTGCCGCACAGGTCGGCGACCATCTGGAGGGCCATGGGGGTGTGTTCCTCGCCGTCGACCTCGATGTGGCGGGCGAGGTAGTCGCGGAAGAGGGGGAAGCGGTCGGTGCCCTCCTCGCGGATGACCTGGTCGAACATGTCCGGGATCAGGTCCTCGCGGGAGAAGGCGAAGACGGCGGCCCGGCAGTGCAGCGGGCGGTTCTCGATGATGTCGAAGGTGGTGCGGACGAACTCGGCGGCCGCCGGCGGGACCTGGGCCACCTTGAGGGCGGCGGGGACGTCGTGGCCCTCGGAGAGCAGGTCGATGAACGTGTCGATGCCGTTCGTGTCCGCTCCCGCCTCGGCCATGGCCTCGCGGTACAGCTCGAAGTGGCTGATGAAGCCGCCGTTCAGCTCGTCGCTCTCCTCGACCAGCGTGATGTCGTTGATGAGCCGCCGAGCCACCGCCGAGCCGCGCGGCACCCAGGGCACGTCGACACAGGTCAGCTCCCGTTGGAGCGATTTCAACAGGGACATGAAGTCCCATACCGCGAACACGTGGTGGGTCATGAACGTCGCCAGGTGTTCCCGACCGGAAATCCGCTGGTAAATGGGGTGGGAGGTGACCTCTTTCCGGGAGGATTCGATCACGGAACGCGCCCGATCGATTGCCTGGTTTCCCTCTGCGGTCAGATTCCAGTCGTACCTGGGCATGATGAATCTCCTTCGTTCTCGGATCACGATCGTCCAACTTTTTTCGGTACTGCGGCAAGCGGTTCCGGGAATTAGGGGAAAGTTACTCGGAGTATCAGCGGCCATCCGCCGACAGATGACATCAAGAGCCCGAAACGGAGATAAAGAGTCACGATCCGGACAGCCCGAAAAATCTCATTGAATCTTTGAACGGGGGGCTCCGGGGCTCCGTATCTGACCCCGTGACCAGTAATCCCGTCACCGTCACCGTGGCCTATCACGTGGTGCCGGGCCGAGAGGCCGACTTCCACACGTGGGGGTGGGCCATGCTGGGCGCCGGTGCCCGGCAACCGGGCTTCCTCGGGGGAGGCGTCCTTGTAGACCGAGAGGCGGAGTGGCATGTCGTCTATCGCTTCGCCAGCGAAGGCATGGCTCTGGCCTGGGAGGACTCTGCCGCCTGGGCCCAGTGGGACGTCCGGACGGCGGGCATCGCCCAGCGGGCGGGCCGCAGGAGCGTGGAGGGTTCCAAGGAGTGGTTCGACTCCCAGGCCCCCGCACCGCCACCCCCGCCCCCACCGGCCCCGCCCAGCCCCCCGGCGAAATGGAAACTGTGGTTCGTGAATATGAGCGCGGTGTTTCCGCCGGTGCTCCTGTTCAATCTGATCGTGCTGCCCTATCTCGGCGGCATCAATCCATTGCTTCGTACGCTGTTGCTCTGCCTGTGTGTGACGGCTCTCGTCACCTGGATTCTCATGCCGCGCCTACAGCGTTTCTTCAAGAAATGGCTGTATCCACCGCTCCAGGCGCTGCGTGGGCGGCACAAACGACGGACCGTTTAGGTTCGTGAACGACGAAGGAGGTGGGCGGGTGAAGACCCTGCTCATCGACAATTATGACTCGTACACGTACAACCTGTTCCAGCTGATCGCCGAGGTCAACGGCGAGGAGCCGGTGGTGATCCGCAACGACACGGGGGCCGGGACTCTCGAGGCGTTCGGTGCTTTCAGGGGCCGCGACGGTTCCGATGGTTCCGACGGTTTCGACAATTTAAGCGGTTTCGACAATGTGGTGATCTCGCCGGGGCCCGGGCACCCGGGGACCCCGCGTGACTTCGGTATCAGTGCCGCCGTGATCGCCGGGGCCACCGTGCCCGTCCTGGGCGTCTGCCTCGGCCACCAGGGCATCGCGCTCGGCGCGGGCGGCCTGGTGGAGCCGGCCCCGCAGCCCCGGCACGGGCATCTCACCCGGGTCCGGCACGACGGGCGGGACCTGTTCCAGGGGCTCCCCCAGCAGTTCACCGCGGTCCGCTACCACTCCCTCGCCGTGCACGAGCCGCTGCCCGACACCCTGGAGGCCACCGCCTGGGCCGAGGACGGCGTCCTGATGGGGATCAGGCACCGCGAACGGCCGCTGTGGGGCGTGCAGTTCCACCCGGAGTCGGTGCTCACCGAGTACGGCCACCGCATGCTGATGAACTTCCGCAACCTCACCGCCGAGCGCGCCCGCAGGCCACGGACGAAGAACACCGCGGTCCCGTCGGCGGCCGCCGTGGGGTCGGCGATTCCCCGGCCCCGGCAGGGCAACCGGCCCGCCTACCGGCTGCACACCCGCCGGATCGCCGGCGCGGTGGACACCGAGGCCGCGTTCACCCGGATGTTCGCCTCCTCCCCCCGCTCGTTCTGGCTGGACAGCTCACGGGTCGAGCGAGGGTTGTCGCGCTTCTCGTTCCTCGGCGACGACAGCGGCCCGCTCGCCGAGTTCGTCCGCTACGACGTCGAGGCCGGCCGCTGTGAGATCGAGCGGGCCGGACGGCCGCCGAGAAAGGTCACGGCGAGTGTCTTCGACTATCTCAAGCGGCAGCTGACCAGCCGTCGGGTCGACGCGACCGGGCTGCCCTTCGACTTCACCGGCGGGTACGTCGGCTACTTCGGGTACGAGACCAAGGCCGACTGCGGCTCCCCGAACCGCCATCGCGCCGACACCCCCGACGCCTGCTGGCTGTTCGCCGACCGGCTGATCGCGGTGGACCACGAGGAGGACTTCACCTACGCGGTCTGTCTGGCGGAGGACACCCCGCAGGCCGCGCGGGAGGCCGCCGACTGGCTGGAGAGCACGGTCGCCCAGCTCACCTTCGTGGCTCCGGACACTACCCAGACGGCCCCGCCCGCACCGGGCGCTCCCGGCATCGACGCCGCCGAGCCCTGGCTGGTGCGCGACCGGGCCACGTATCTCGCGGACATCGAGGCCTGTCAGCGCGAGCTGCGGGCCGGCACCAGCTACGAGGTCTGTCTGACCAACGCGGCCCGGCTGCCCGCCCCGCCCGACGGCTACGCCTTCTACCGGGAGCTGCGGCGCGTCAACCCGGCGCCGTACGCGGCGTTCCTGCGGTTCGGCGACCTCGACGTGGCCGGCGCCTCGCCCGAGCGGTTCCTGCGGATCACCCGGGACGGGGTCGCCGAGGCCAAGCCGATCAAGGGCACGGCGCCGCGCGGGACCAGCCCGGCCGAGGACGCCCGGCTCAGGGACGAGCTGGCGGCGGACGCCAAGACCCGCGCGGAGAACCTGATGATCGTCGACCTGCTCCGCAACGACCTCGGCCAGGTCAGCCGGACCGGCAGCGTGCGGGTCTCCCGGCTGATGGCCACCGAGACGTACGCGACCGTGCACCAGCTGGTCTCCACCGTGGAGGGACGGCTGCGCGCCGACACCGACGCGGTGGACTGCGTGCGCGCCTGCTTCCCCGGCGGCTCGATGACCGGGGCGCCGAAGCTGCGCACGATGGAGATCATCGACGGGCTGGAGACCGAGGCGCGGGGCGTGTACTCCGGCGCACTGGGCTATCTGGGGTGCAGCGGCGGCGCGGACCTCAACATCGTGATCCGTACGGCCGTGCTCGCCGACGGCGGGATGCATCTGGGAGCGGGCGGGGCGATCGTCCTGGACTCCGATCCGGTCGCCGAGTACGACGAGATGCTGCTGAAGACGGCCGCGCAGATGCGGGCCCTGCGACCCGGGCCGGTGGCGCTCCCGGGCGCCGTCGAGGAGGGCGCCCGATGATCACGAGCCCGGAGCCCGCGACCGTCCCGGCCACCGCGCCGGTACCGCCCGCCGGCCTCACCGCCAACCTCGCCGCCCACCTGGCCGAGCTCGCGGTCGAGCGGGGCTGGACCGGCCGGGCCGCGTTCCACCAGGGGCATCGGACCTGGACGCACGGCGAGGTGCACGACCTCGGGGCGCGGGCGGCCGGGGTGCTGGCCGGGCAGGGGGTGCGGGCCGGGGACCGGGTGCTGCTGGCGCTGCCCGACTCGGTCGCCTGGGTGGCCGCCTTCCTGGGGCTCGCCCGGCTCGGCGCGGTGGCCGTCCTGGTCAACCCCGAACTCCCCGCCGCCGACCACGCGTTCATGGCCGCCGACACCGACGCCGTGCTGTGCGTGACCGGCCCGGGTCTCGAGGACGGCCGGTTCGCCGGCCGGGCCTGCCTCGGCGCGGACCAGCTCCTCGCGCTCGCCTCCGCCACCGAGCCGGCCCCCGCCCACCCGGTGGACCCCACGGCCCCGCTGTACGTGCAGTACACGTCAGGTACGACGGGCCGGCCCAAGGGTGTCGTGCACACGCACGCCGATCCGGGGGCGTACCACGAGCTCATCGGGCGGCCGCTGCTCGGGGTCACCGAGGACGACGTCACCCTGTCGGTGTCCAAGCTGTACTTCGCCTACGGCTTCGGCAACGCCTTCGTCTTCCCCCTGTTCTCCGGTTCGTCGGCCGTCCTGGTGGACCGGCGTCCGGCCCCGGCCGCCGTGGACGAGCTCGTCGCCCGGCACCGGGTGACGCTGCTGTACTCGGTGCCGTCCGCCTACGCCGCGCTGGTCGCCGACCGGGGCAACGGCCACGAGGCCTGCTTCGCCTCCGTGCGGGCCGCCGTGTCGGCCGGGGAGGGCATGCCGGACGGGCTCGGCGGGCGGATCGCGGAACTCCTGGGCGCTCCGGTCCTCGAGCAGATCGGCTCCACCGAGGCCGGTCACGCCTTCTGCGCCAACAGCCTCGGCCACGACCACCCCGGAACCGTCGGCCGTCCCGTGCCCGGCTTCGAGGTGGAGCTGCGCGACCGCGCCGGACGGCCGGTGCCGGACGGCACGGAGGGCGAACTGTGGCTGCGGGGACCGACGGTGACGCCCGGCTACCTGAACCGGCCGGAGGACACCGCCCGCACGCTGGTCGACGGCTGGCTGGCCACCCACGACCGGGCGGTCCGCGAACCGGACGGCGCGTACCGGCACCTGGGACGCGCCGACGACATGGAGATGGTCGGCGGGATCACCGTCTCCCCGCTGGAGGTGGAGGCCGTGCTGCGGACCCATCCGGCGGTGAAGGAGGTCGCGGTCGCCGCCGTCACCGACGCGCGGGGCGCCGCCCGGCTGCGTGCCTTCGTCGTCCCGACCGCCGCGCCCGCCCCGGACGGCCTCCAGGAGTCCCTGCTGCGGCTCGCCCGTGAGCGGCTGGCCGCGTTCAAGGTCCCCCGCACCGTCAGTCTCGTCCCGTCCCTGCCCCGCACCCCTACCGGGAAGCTCCGCCGCCATCTGGTCCGCCAGGGCGCGTGGTGACCATGTCCGAGAGGAAGTCCCCCATGTCACAGCAACCCCTCCTCGCCGACCGCGGGTTCTACCTGGGGCCGATGTTCCGGGAGGCCGCCGGCCGGCACGGCAACGTGTTCGTCACCCTGGACCGGCCGCTGGACACCCATCCCGGCCTCGGCACGGCGCTCAACTACGCGATCCTGGCCGACGTGGTCGAGGACCTGTCGGGACGCCTGTGGGCGGCCGGGGTGCGGCCCTCCGAACAGGTGGTCGTGCACAAGACGGACAACGTCGACATCGTGCTGCTGACCTGTGCGCTCTCCCGGATCGGCGCGGTGCCGGTGCTGCTGTCGCCGGCACTGGCGGGCCCGGTGGTGGTCCGGCTCCTCGAGCGTCTCCAGCAGCCCTGGCTGGTCACCGACTCGGCGAAGCTGGACGGCCCGCTGGACGGCCTGGACTCCGCTCTCGTACGGCGGGTCCTCACCGTGGCGGACACGCCGGGCGGCGAGTCCCTGGAGAAGTACGCGGGCGCCGAGGTGCCGAGGGCCGTCCGGATGCATCCGCGTGAGCCCGCCCTGATCACCCACAGCTCGGGCACCACGGGGATCCCCAAGCTGGCCGTGCACTGCGCGAACACCATGTGGAACCGGCTGGTGCCGCAGAAGGCGATGGGCTGGCCGACCCGTGGCGAGGTCGCGGCGCTGCACATGTCGTTCGTGCACTCGCGCTTCTACCACCTGCTCGGTGTGCTGCTGCACTTCGGCAGCCCGCTGCTGCTGATCACCGACCCGGACCCGGCGTCCGTGGGCCCGCTTCTGGTCCGCCACCGCCCGGGCATCGTCGAGACCCACCCCAACACCTTCGTGCTGTGGGAGGAGTTGGCCGACGCGCCCGGCGCGCCGCTGTCGCGGGTGAAGTCCTACGGCTCGACGTTCGACGCGATCCACCCGCGCACGGTCCGGCGGCTGCTCGACGCCTCGAAGCGGCGTACGCCCTGGCTGATCCAGCTGTACGGGCAGAGCGAGACCGGCCCTGTGGCGTTCCAGTGGTTCACCCGGCGCTCGGCCGCCCGCGCGGACGGCCGCCGGGTCGGCACCGGCATCCCCGGCTTCACCCGGGTGCGGGTGACCGGGCCGGAGGGACAGCGGCTCGCGCCGGGCACGCCCGGCCGGATCGAGGCCCGCACCCGGGGCCGGATCCTCACCTACCTGGGCGCGCGGGAGCAGTACGACCGTCAGCTCACCGACGGCTGGTGGCAGATGGGCGACATGGGCTACCGCAGCCGGCTCGGCGGGCTGTACCTGATCGACCGGGAGATCGACCAGATCGACGCCGTGCACAGCAATCTGGAGGTCGAGGACACGCTGATGGACCGGCTCGAGGAGCTGCGTGAGGTGGTCATCGTGCCGGGGGCGGACCGGGAGCCGGTACCGGTGGTGTGCGTACGGGGCGAGGCGCCCCTGGACCCGGAGAGGTGGCGGGAGGCCACGGCCGATCTGCCCGAGATGGCCGAGCCCCGGCAGTGGCGGTTCGAGGAGCTGCCGATGACGGCGACCTGGAAGGTGAAGCGGGTGGAGATCACCCGCATGCTCGCCGAGGGCGTCCGCGCGTGAAGCCGGCCGTGGTCGTCGGCGCCGGCCCGGTCGGTCTGTCGGCGGCGCTCGGGCTGCGGGCGCGCGGGCTGCCGGTGGTGGTGCTGGAGGCCGACGCCGAGGACCGCGAACGGCCGGGCAGCCGGGCCCTGTTCGTGCACCGGGAGACCCTGCGGCTGCTGGACGGGATGTGTCCGGGGCTGGCCGCCGAGATCACGGCGTACGGCCGGACCTGGCACACCCGGCGCACTCTCTACCGGGGCCGCGAGGTGTACGCGCGTACCTTCCCGCCCCCGTCGGGCCTGCCGCCGTTCACGAGCCTGCGCCAGCTGGACACCGAGCGCTTCCTGCGCGCCGCCTGCGAGCAGGAGGGCGTGGAGTTCGTGTGGGACGCCCGCGTCACGGAGGTCCGCACCGCCGCCTCCGGGGTGTCGCTGACCGGGGCGGACGGGCGCGAGTGGAACGCCGCGTACGTGGTCGCCGCGGACGGCGCCCGCTCGGCGGTCCGGGAGGCGCTGGGCATCGCCCTGGAGGGGACCCGGGGCGAGGGCTTCCACGTGGTCGTCGACGTGGCGGACGTGGCGGGCGCCGAACTGCCGCTGGAGCGGGTCTTCCACTACGAGCATCCGGGTGTCGGGGGCCGCAGTGTGATGCGGGTGCCGTTCACCGGCGGCTTCCAGGTGGACCTGCAGTGCCGGGACGACGACGCGGAGGAGGCCTACGGCACCGAGGAGGCGGTACGGCGCTGGCTCCCCGGCGTCGTGGGCGACGGCTACGCCGACCGGATCCTGTGGGTGTCGACGTACCGTTTCCTGCGCAAGGTCGCGGCCTCCTTCACCGACCCGCACCGGCGGGTGCTGCTCGTCGGGGAGGCGGCGCATCTGTTCCCGCCGTTCGGCGCGCGGGGCATGAACAGCGGGATCGCGGACGCGGCGGCCGCCGCCGAGGCCGTCGCCGCCGGCACCCCGGAGGCGGTGGACGCCTTCGCGGAGGTGCGGCGCGCCGCGGGCCTGTTCAACAGCGAGGCCGCCGGGGTCGCCCTGGACCATCTGCGGCCCACGCGGCGGATCGTACGGCTCCGGCAGCGCGCGGCGGCCGCTCTCTCGCCGGTGCTGCCGTCGTGCGGGTCGTGGCTGGAGCACGCGCCGTACGGTCCCCGGCACGGGGCGCCGGCGCTGGCGGGCCGGAAGTACTGAGGAGGTACGGGTGACTGCACAACTGGCGGCCGAGGAAGGGCTGCTGGCCTGGACACCCAGCCGGGGGCTGTCCCCGGGGGCGGACCGGGTGGCGGACGGTCCGCTGCTGGTCGCGGACTCGTGGCTGGTGAGCGAGGGCCGGGTGCGCGGGTACGGGCGGCACCGGGAGCGGTTCCTGCGGGCCTGCGCCGAGTCGGACGGGCCGGGGCCGCGCCGGCTGGTCGAGTTCTGGCACGACATGACGGCCGTGCTTCCGCGTAGGGGTGAGTGGTTCCCCCGGGTGGAACTCGCGGCCGGATCGCTGGAACTGCGGCTGCGGCTGCGGCACGCGCCACCGCTCGGCTCCGAGGTACGGCTGTGGGCGGCCGGGCAGCCCGACCCGCGGGCCCTGCCCCGCCGCAAGGGACCGGACCTGGACACGCTGGCCCGGGTCCGCGGCCGGGCGGTCGGGGAAGGCGCTCAGGAAGCGATCCTGGTCGACCCCGCGGGGAAGGTGCTGGAGTCGCC
Source organism: Streptomyces sp. NPDC002588 (assembly GCF_040295925.1). NCBI lineage: Bacteria > Bacillati > Actinomycetota > Actinomycetes > Kitasatosporales > Streptomycetaceae > Streptomyces > Streptomyces sp. NPDC002588. Next base: position 14,151 of record NZ_JBEOWF010000008.1, on the reverse strand, counting down.
GACGGCGAGCGTGCTGTGGTGGGAGGACGACTGTCTGTGCCTGCCTCCGGCCGGGTCGCCGGTACTTCCCGGGATCACCGCCGGGCTGATCCAGGAGCGGGCCGTGCGGTCCGGGATCCCCGTCGCCCACCGGGAGCGGACGGTGGCGGAGCTGGCCGGGCGGGAGGTGTGGCTCGTGAACGCGCTGCACGGGATCCGGCCGGTGACGGGCTGGACGGGAGATGCGATGAATGCCGGTCCCGCGGTGCGGGCGGCCGAATGGCGGCACTGGCTGGAGGACCTTTCGGAGCCACTGCCGAATCAATAGCAGACATAAAACGACGGGCATCGGCGAATTACGCCGATGCCCGAATTCTGCTGCACTTTTCGATTGTTTCCCTGATTACTTCTTGGCGGGCTGGTAGGCCCCGGGGGCCATGCGGGTGGCAATGGCGATCCGGTTGTACGCGTTGATGACGGTCACCGCCCAGATCAGCGCGGCCACCTGCTGCTCGTCGAAGACCTCCGCGGCCTCGGCGTAGACGTCGTCCGGCACATGGCCGTCGGCGACGAAGGTCACCGACTCGGTCAACGCCAGTGCGGCACGCTCCCGTTCGGTGAAGAACGGGGTCTCCCGCCAGGCGTTCAGCGCGTAGATGCGCTGTTCGGTCTCGCCCTCGGCGCGGGCGTCCTTGGTGTGCATGTCGAGGCAGAACGCGCAGCCGTTGAGCTGGGAGGCGCGGATCCTGACCAGTTCGAGAAGCTCCGGGTCGACCTTGGCGTCGGCCGCTGCGGAAACGGCCGCGGCATGCAGGGAGCCCATCGCCTTGGACACGTCGGGGGTGATTTTCTTCAGGGCCACACGGGATATCTGATCGCTGTTGCTCATGGGGTGACTATATCCGCGAATTCGAATTCAGGAGGAGGGGTCGTGACCGGAAGTCGTGTCAGGACAGCCACGCCTTCCAGGTGGAGGGGTGCCTGTCCACCCACTTCTTCGCCGCGTCCTCGGGGGACAGCTTCTGGTCGGCGATCATCAGGGAGACCTCGTTCTGGTCCTCGGTGGTCCACTTGAACCTCTTCAGGAACGCGGCCGCCTTGCCGCCGTCCTTCGCGAAGTCCGCGTTGAGGTACTTCTTCAGGGGAGTGTGCGGGTAGGCGCAGGCGACCTTCGCCGGGTCGGCGTCGCAGCCCTCCTTGTAGGCGGGCAGCTTCACCTCGGTCATCGGGACCTTCTTGAACAGCCACTGGGGGGCGTACCAGTAGGTGAGGAAGGGCTTCTTCTCCTTGGCGAACTGCCTGATCTGGGTGATCTGCGCGGCCTCCGAGCCGGCGAACACCACCTGGTAGTCCAGGTGCAGGTTCGTCACCAGTGCCTTGTCGTTGGTGACGTAGGACGGGGAGCCGTCCATCAGCTGGCCCTTGCCGCCGCTCTCCGGGGTGCGGAAGAGGGAGGCGTACTTGTTCAGGTTCTTCCAGTTCGTGATGTCCGGGTGCTGCTTCACGAGGTACGTCGGGACGAACCAGCCGATGTGCCCGGTGACGCCGAGGTCGCCGCCGCGCGCGATGGTCTTCTTGTCGTCGACGTAGCGTTTCTCCTGGTCGGGGTGGCCCCAGTCCTCCAGGATCGCGTCGACCCGGCCCTGGCTGAGCGCGTCCCAGGCGGGGACCTCGTCGACCTGGACGGTGTCGACGCGGTAGTGGAGCTCGTGTTCCAGGATGTACTGGGCGACGGCCACGTTCGCCTGGGCGCCGACCCAGGACTGGATGGACAGGGTCAGGGTCTTCGAGCCCTGCGCGTTGGCGAAGGGCGAGGCCTGTTTGGTCATGTCGGCGGCGCCGCAGCCGGTGAGCAGCAGGAGGGCGCCGGCCGCGGCAGTCGTACGGAGTCGCATGTCAGGCTCCCTTGCTCGCGCGGCGCTGGGTCGGCTGGGTCACCCGGTCGAGCATCAGACCGAGGCAGACGATGGCCGCACCGGCGACCAGTCCGGTGGCCAGATCGCCCTGCGCGAGGCCGAAGACGGCGTCGTAGCCGAGCGCTCCGCCGCCGACCAGACCGCCGATGATGACGACGGCGAGGACCAGGACGACCCCCTGGTTGACGGCGAGCAGCAGCGCGGGGCGGGCCAGCGGCAGCTGGACCTGGCGCAGTTGCTGGCCGGGGGTGGCGCCGAGGGAGCGCGCCGACTCCAGGGCGGCCGGGTCGACCTGGCGCAGGCCCTGGGTGGTGATGCGGACGACGGCGGGGAGGGCGTAGACGACGGCCGCCGCGACGGCCGGGGCGCGGCCCACGCCGAACAGCGCCACGACCGGGATCAGGTACACGAACTGCGGCAGTGTCTGGAAGACGTCGAGGACGGGGCGCAGCCATCGCTCGACCCGGTCGCTGCGGGCCGCCGCGATGCCGGTGGCGAAGCCCAGGACGAGGGTGACGGCGACGGCGGCGAGGACCTGGGAGAGGGTGTCCAGGGCCGGTGTCCACACGCCCAGCACGCCGGTCGCGGCCATCGCGAGGACGGCGGTGAGCGCGGTGCGCCAGGTGCCGATCACCCAGGCGAGGGCGGCGACGACGAGCAGCAGCGACCACCAGGGCAGCCACTGCAGGCCGCCGCGGACCGGGTCCAGGACCCAGGTGGTGAAGTGGCCCGCCCAGTCGGCGGTGCCGCCGATCACCGGGACGCCCGAGTACAGGTGGTCGGTCATCCAGTCGACGGCGCGGTTGACGGGCTCGGCGATGTTCAGCGTCCAGGCGTCGGACCAGTCCTGGCGGCCCGCAAGCCGTCCGGCGACGGCGACGGCCAGGGCGGCGGCGAGGACGGACCCCCACACCGCGGGGCGGATGTGGGGCATACCGCCGCCCGCCGCGCCGGTGACCCGGTCCAGGACGACCGCGAGCAGCACGATCGGGATGCCGGCGGCGAGGGCCGCGCCCACGTCGACCGAGGCGAGCGCCTGGTAGACGCGGTCGCCGAGGCCGCCCGCGCCGATGACGGACGCGATGACCGCCATCCCCAGCGCCATCATGATCGTCTGATTGAGGCCGAGGAGGAGTTCCCTGCGGGCGAGGGGGATACGGGCGGTCAGCAGGCGCTGGCGCGCGGTCGCGCCCAGCGAGTCCACGGCCTCCAGGACGCCTCCGTCCGCGCCGCGCAGGCCCAGCGAGGTGAGGCGGGCCATGGGCGGCGCGGCATAGACGACGGTGGCCAGGACGGCCGCGGGGACGCCGATGCCGAAGACGAGGACGACGGGCAGGAGGTAGGCGAAGGCGGGCAGCACCTGCATGGTGTCCAGCACCGGGCGCAGGGCGCGGTCCAGCCGGTCGGAGAGCCCGGCGGCGAGGCCCAGCAGGGCGCCCACGACCACCGAGACGAGTACGGCCACGACCATCAGCGCGAGGGTCTGCATCGTCGGCACCCACATGCCGAGCAGGCCGCAGGCGAGGAACGCGGCGGCGGTGCCGGCGGCGAGCCGGACTCCGGCCGTCCGCCAGGCGATCAGCGCGGCGAACGCGGTGACGCCCGCCCAGCCCGCGGCCAGCAGGACGAGGTAGACGGCGCGGACGGAGAGGACGACCGCGTTGCTGATGTAGCCGAAGAAGTAGAGGAACAGGGGGTGGCTGTCCCGGTTGTCGATGATCCAGTCGCCGGCGGAGGTGAGCGGTTTGGTGAGGTCGACGGTGAGCGCCTTCGGCCAACTGCCGCTGGACCAGAGGGCGTTGGCGAGGGGGACGAGGACGGCGGCGGCGAGCGCGAGGAGGGCGAGCTTGCGGGCGGCGGGGTGCCGGAGAGGCGCGGGGAGGCTCAGACGGGGGGTGAGTGCGGTGACCGTTGCCATCAGACGGCCTCCTTCTGCATCCTCGGCTCCGTCCCGGCCACGACTCCGATCAGCCGTTCATGATCCACGATCCCCAGACAGCGGCCCTGGTCCATCACCCTCGCCGCCGTGCCCGCGCGGGCCACCGCCTCTATCGCCTCCGAGACCGTGGCCGTCGGGACGAGCGCCGGGCCGCTGTCCTGCTCCCCCGCGGTCGGCGGGCGCATGGCCCTGCGTACCGTCAGGACCTGCTCGCGCGGCACGTCCCTGACGAACTCGCGGACGTAGTCGTCGGCGGGACTGCCGACGATCTCCTCGGGGGTGCCGAGCTGCACGACCTGCCCGTCGCGCATCAGGGCGATGCGGTCGCCGAGCTTGAGGGCCTCGCTGAGGTCATGGGTGATGAAGACCATCGTGCGGCCCTCCTCCCGGTGCAGCCGGACGACCTCCTCCTGCATGTCCCTCCGGATCAGCGGGTCGAGCGCGCTGAACGGCTCGTCGAAAAGAAGGACTTCGGGGTCCACGGCCAGCGCCCGCGCCAGCCCGACGCGCTGCTGCTGGCCGCCGGACAGCTGGCCGGGCCTGCGCTGCTCCATGCCGTCCAGGCCGACCTTGGCCACGACCTCCCGGGCCCGGGAGCGGCGTTCGGCGCGGCCCACGCCCTGGATCTCCAGGCCGTACGCCACGTTGTCGAGGACCGTGCGGTGCGGGAGGAGGCCGAAGTGCTGGAAGACCATCGCGGCGCGGTGGCGGCGCAGTTCGCGCAGCCGGGTGCGGTCCATGGCGCAGACGTCCTCGCCGTCGATGGCGATGCTGCCCGCGGTGGGCTCGATGAGCCGGGTGAGGCAGCGGACGAGGGTGGACTTGCCGGACCCCGACAGGCCCATGACGACGAAGACCTCGCCCTTGCGGACGTCGAAGGAGACGTCCCGGACGGCGGCGGTGCAGCCGGTGCGGGAGCGGAGTTCGGCGGGCGGCAGGACGGTCAGGTCGGCGTCGCCGGGGACTTGGTCCGCCTTGGGACCGAAGACCTTCCACAACCCTTCGACGGAGAAAACGGGGGTACTCATCGGGCATCGCCTCCGATCAGGTCAACGGCTCGTTCCCCGACCATCAGCACGCCGATCATCGGGTTCACCGCGGTCATGGTGGGGAACACGGACGCGTCGGCGATCCGGATGCCGTCGAGGCCCCGGATCCGCAACTCGGGGTCGACGACGGCGAGCCGGTCGTCGTCGGCGCCCATCCGGCAGGTGCCCGCGGGGTGGTACACGGTGTGCGCGACCTTGCGGGCGTACTCGCCGAGCTCCTCGTCGCCGGTGACCGAGGGCCCCGGGCACACCTCGCGTTTCAGCCAGTCGGCCAGCGGCTCGGTGCGCGCGATCCGGCGGGCGATCCTGATGCCGTCGACGAGGGTGCGGCCGTCGTAGTCGTCCTCGTCGGTGAAGTAACGGAAGTCCAGGGCCGGTTTGACCGACGGGTCGGCGCTGGTCAGGTAGAGGCGGCCGCGGCTGCGGGGCTTGGGGATGTTGGGGGTCATGGAGACGCCGTACCGCGGGCGTTCGTAGCCGAGGCGTTCCGGGTTGTCGGTGAAGGGGACCTGGTAGAAGTGGAACATCAGGTCGGGGCCGGGTTCTCCGGGGTCGCGGCGGACGAACAGGCCGGCGTCGGAGTCCATCGCGGAGTTCTCCGGTATCGGGCCGTTCGTCTCCCAGACGATCACCGACTCCGGGTGGTCGAGGAGGTTCTCGCCGACGCCCGGAAGGTCGTGCGCGACGGGGATGCCGAGCGCCTCGAGGTCGGCCCGCGGGCCGATGCCGGAGTGCAGGAGGAGGCGGGGCGAGTCGACCGCGCCCGCGCACAGCACGACCTCGCGGCGGGCGCGGACGAGGATCTCCTCGCCGTCCTTCGTGCGGACGTGCACGCCCTGCGCGCGGCTCCCGTCCAGCTCCAGCCGGTACGCCCAGGTCTCCAGCAGGATGGTCAGGTTGGGCCGGTCGTCCATCACGGGGTGCAGATAGGCGACGGACGCGCTGGACCGCTTGTTGTTCTCGGGGTGGTAGGCGAGGTCGAAGAAGCCGACGCCCTCGGTGAAGGGCTTCTTGTTGAAGCCGTCCACGTGCGGCACCCCGAGGGCCGTCTGCGCCGCGTCGACGAAGTCGCGGGCGATGACGTTCCGGTCCTTCTCGTCGACGGGGACGATGTTGTTCAGCAGCCGGGCGTAGTACGCCTCCATCGGCACCGCGCCCCAGCCCTTGGCGCCGGCCGCCTCCCACTCGTCCCAGTCGGACGGCAGCGGCTTGAAGGCGATGAGGGTGTTGTGCGACGAACAGCCGCCCAGCACCCGGGCGCGGCTGTGCCGGATGTGGGAGTTGCCGCGCGGCTGCTCGGTGGTCGGGTAGTCGTAGTCCAGCTCGCCGCCGAGCAGGCCCGTCCAGCGGCGCAGGGTGAGGACGTCGTCCCGGCCCACGTCGGTGGGGCCGCCCTCGATGACGGCGACCGTGAGGTCGGGGTTCTCGGTGAGCCGGGAGGCGATGACGGAACCGGCGGTTCCGCCTCCGACGACCACATAGTCGTACTCGTACGGGTTTTCAGGCATGGGGGGCATGGAGGTACTCCAGGAGGGGCTTGCGGAGGAGGGCGTGGGTCAGCCGGCGAACCAGCGGACGGGCTTCGGCGCGAGGTTCTGGTAGACGTGCTTGGTCTCGCGGTACTCGGCGAGCCCGGCGGGCCCGAGTTCGCGGCCCACGCCGCTCTTTCCGAAGCCGCCCCACTCCGCCTGGGGGAGGTAGGGGTGGAAGTCGTTGATCCAGACGGTGCCGTGCCGCAGCCGCCCCGCGACCCGGCGGGCGCGTCCGGCGTCGGCGGTCCAGACGGCGCCGGCGAGACCGTACTCGGTGTCGTTGGCGAGTTCGACCGCCTCGTCCTCGGTGCGGAACGTCTCGACGGTGAGGACCGGGCCGAAGACCTCTTCCCGGACGATCCTCATCCCGCGGTGGCAGCGGTCGAGGACGGTCGGCTCATAGAAGTAGCCGGACTCGGGACGCTCGGGAGCGGGGGCCGGGCGCTTGCCGCCGCCGCGCAGGACGGCGCCCTCGGCGAGCGCGGAGTCGACGTACGCCTCGACCTTGGCACGCTGCTGCTCGGAGACCAGCGGTCCGCACTCGACGCCGTCCTCGGTGCCCCGGCCGAGCCGGATCAGCCCGGCCCGGCGGGCGAGTTCGGCGACGAAACGGTCCCTCACGGACTCCTCGACGATCAGCCGGGAGCCGGCCGAGCAGACCTGGCCGCTGTGGATGAAGGCCGCGTTGAGGGCCTGGTCGACGGCGGTGTCGAAGCCCTCGTCGGTGGCGCAGGCGTCGGCGAAGACGACGTTGGGGTTCTTGCCGCCCAGTTCGAGGGCGACCTTCTTCACGGTCGGGGCGGCCGCCTGGGCGACCTTGGTGCCACTGACCAGGCCGCCGGTGAAGGACACGAGGTCCACGTCGGGGTGCTCGGCAAGCCGGGCTCCGGCCGAGTGCCCGGGACCGGTGACGAGGTTCGCGACCCCGGCCGGCAGACCGGCCTCCACCAGCAGTTCGATGAACGCGACGGTGCTCAGCGGGGTGATCTCGCTCGGTTTGACGACAAAGGTGTTGCCGGCGGCGAGCGCCGGAGCGATCTTCCAACTGGCCTGGAGAAGCGGGTAGTTCCAGGGCGTGATCAGCGCGCAGACGCCGAGGGGTTCGTGGACGACGACGCTGTGGATGTCGGCCGAACCCGCGTCCACGACCCGACCGGGCGCCTCCGACGCCACCAGGTCGGCGAAGTAGCGGAAGGCGTCCGCGACACAGTCGATGTCGACCCGGCCCTCTTCGAGGGTCTTGCCGGCGTCACGGCTCTCCAGCAGACCGAGCCGTTCGCGGTCGCGTATGAGCAGGTCGGCGACGCGGTGCAGCAGGGCGGCCCGCTCGCGGGCCGGGATGCGCGGCCAGTCCCCCTGGTCGAAGGCGCGCCGGGCAGCCCCGACCGCACGGTCGGCGTCCCGCTCGTCGCCCTCGGCGACCACGGCGAAGGGGCGGCCGTCGGCGGGGTCGACGACCTCGCGGGTGTCGCCGGAGAGAGCCGGGTGCCACTCGCCTCCGGCGTGGACGGTGTCGGCTGCGTGCTGGTTTCCGTCGAGCATGGGCGTCCATCTGCCCCCGACCTCAGGTTGCATGCGCAATCCATGGCCGAAAGTGGGTTGAGTCACTGAGGACTGAACTACTCTTCGTGTCAGGGCAGTTACACAGAGCCGCGTGGAGGAGCACAGCATGCCCGCGAGACGAGTGGTCACCGGACGGAGTCAGCAGCCTCGGAAACGGTTCGCGGAGGAGTTGCGGTTACTCCGGAACCGGAGCGGGGAGACCCTGCGGGAGCTGAGCGATCGGCTCGGCTGGGACACTTCGACCCTGGGCAAGATGGAGAGTGGCGTCAGCTTGGGCAGCCCCGAGGTCGTGGAGGCGCTGGAGACGCACTACGGGCTGCCGACGGGCCTGTTGCTCGCCCTGTGGGAACTGGCGCTGGGGGACAACGGCCAGTTCAAGGAGCAGTACCGCAGGTACATGGAGCTGGAGGCAGAGGCGGCGAGTCTGTACCAGTTCTCCGTGAGTACGATTCCGGGCCTCCTCCAGACCGCCGGTTACGCACGCGCGGTTCTCTCACTGGGCGGCCTCAAGGACAAGGCACTGGAGCAGCAGGTCGAAGCCCGCCTTGGCCGACAGAAGTTGCTGGACGTGGACGGCGCACCCCGGTTCCGGGCCATCCTCGCCGAGGCGGTGCTGCGCACACCGCTGAGGGACACCCTGGAGTGGCGGAAGCAGGTGGAGCATCTGCTGGCGATGTCGGAGCGCTACCACGTCTCCCTGCAAGTGCTCCCGCACCGTGCCGGGTTGTACGACCTGGTCAACACCGACACGATGTTCCTGCGGCTGCCGCTCAACTCGATCGTCGCGTACGTCGAGACCGCGCACAGAGGTGAGCTGATCGAGGAAAACGCAGCGGTCGAACGACTGCAGCGTGCGTACGATGCTACGCGTGACCTGGCATTTTCCCCGGCCGAGTCACAGGAGTTCATCACGCGGATCTTGGAGGACCTGCCGTGCGAGCCATCGACCTGAGCCACGCAACCTGGCGCAAGTCCAGCCACAGCAACCCCGACGGCGGCAACTGCCTCGAAGTCGCCGACCACATCCCCACCCTCGTCCCCGTGCGCGACAGCAAGGACCCCGCCCGGGGGACCCTCCTCATCGGCGCCGCCGCCTGGGCGGCCTTCGTGGGTGCCGTGAAGCACTGACACAAGAGGACCCCGGCAGAGATGCCGGGGTCCTCCTCCGTTCGCCGGTCAGATGAGGCCGAGGCCGCGGACCGCCTCGCGCTCCTCCTCGAGCTCCTTCACCGACGCGTCGATGCGGGCGCGGGAGAACTCGTTGATGTCCAGGCCCTGGACGATCTCGTACACGCCGTCCTTCGTGGTGACCGGGAAGGACGAGATGAGGCCCTCGGGGACGCCGTAGGAGCCGTCCGACGGGATGCCCATGGAGGTCCAGTCGCCGTCCGCCGTGCCGTTGACCCAGGTGTGGACGTGGTCGATCGCGGCGTTGGCGGCGGAGGCGGCCGAGGACGCGCCGCGGGCCTCGATGATGGCCGCGCCGCGCTTGGCGACGGTCGGGATGAAGTCGTCGGCGAGCCACTGCTCGTCGTTCACGACCTCCGCCGCGTTCTTGCCGGCGACCGTGGCGTGGAAGATGTCGGGGTACTGGGTGGCGGAGTGGTTGCCCCAGATGGTCAGGCGCTTGATGTCGGCGACCGTGGTGCCCGTCTTCTTCGCGAGCTGGGTCAGCGCGCGGTTGTGGTCGAGGCGGGTCATCGCGGTGAAGCGCTCGGCCGGTACGTCCGGGGCCGCGGCCTGGGCGATCAGAGCGTTGGTGTTGGCCGGGTTGCCGACGACGAGGACCTTGATGTCGTCCGCGGCGTGGTCGTTGATGGCCTTGCCCTGCGGCTTGAAGATGCCGCCGTTGGCGGACAGCAGGTCACCGCGCTCCATGCCCTTGGTGCGGGGGCGGGCGCCCACGAGGAGGGCGACGTTGGTGCCGTCGAAGGCGACGTTCGGGTCGTCCGTGATGTCGATGCCCTGAAGGAGCGGGAAGGCGCAGTCGTCGAGCTCCATCGCGGTGCCCTCGGCGGCCTTCAGCGCGGGGGTGATCTCCAGCAGGCGCAGCTTGACCGGCACGTCCGCGCCGAGCAGCTGGCCGGAGGCGATGCGGAAGAGCAGGGCGTAACCGATCTGGCCGGCCGCGCCGGTGACGGTGACGTTCACGGGAGTGCGGGTCATGGCGTTCTCCGTATGACAGCTGTCGGTGGGGCGTCCCTGCCCCGGATGAGACGTACAGACGTACAGACCGTACATTTGATCGATCTCTTGGTATCAAGAGATCCAACCAGCGGTCAGGCTATCGCGCATCCGGGATCCCGGACGTCCGGGGTTGTGTGGCCCGCCCCACAGCCGGGCCAGCGGCGCGCTCCGCAGAACGGGAAACGGCGGCCGCCGGTCCGGGAGAGGTGGAACCTGGCGGCCGCCTGGTGGGGGTACCGGGTCGTGGCCGGACTCCCGTGGGGGTAACGTTCGCGTGCCCACCCCCGGGTTGGGTATTCCTGTGCGTCGGCTTTTTTCTCTCGGCCCGGGCGGCTGCCGTTGGTGGTCAGCGCAGGGTGCGGCAGTACAGGGCGTCCGGTGTCCGGGAGGATCCCACCCGGCCGGTGTACGCGATGCCGGCGGCGTACTCGTCGTCCGCGCACTGCCCTTTGTACTGGCCGTACGCGAAGTCACCTCCCCTACCGGTGGCCGGCCGGTTGTCGCCCCGGTCGAACCACACCGTGCGGCCGGTCGCGCCCAGGGGCGTGCCCGAGGCGGCGCACAGGGCCCGGGAGACGGCTGCACCTCGGACGCTGTATCCGATGAGGAAGGCGTTCGGCGGGCACTGGAGCTTGGTGTATCCGGAGGCCCAGTCGTTGCCCGCGGTGACGTACCGTTCGTCGGCGACGGCCTCGTAGGGGGCTGAAGCGCCCCAGAGGTCCCCTGCGGTGGTGTCGGTGCACAGGCCCCGGTTGCCGGTGTGGCCGAGGCCGATCAGACGCTCACCGTCCGGGCAGACCGCCTTGCGGGCTCCGGCGTCCCAGTCGGGCAGCGCGCGCATCCGCAGGGACTGGTCGAAGTCCGCGTGGTCGGGACTGAGCATCGACCAGTGACTCGTCGGCGCGACGGGGCCGGTCCGGCCGGCCGCGGTGACGAGCCGGGTCCAGGCCGCGGCCCGCCAGTCGTCGCCGTCGTACAGGCCCATGCGGTTGCCGGCCGCGTCCCAGCTGAGGAGGGCCCAGCCGTTGCCCTTGCGGTTCTCGTGCCAGCCGACCAGCGGCCAGTAGGCGAAGTCGGCGTCGGTCGCGATGAGCTGGTCGACGAAGTTCTCGAACCAGGCCCGCTGTGCCGCTCCGGTCTCGTCGCGGCCGCCGATGCCGAACTCGCTGATCCACACGGGCGCGGTGAAGTGCCGGTCCGGCTGGTCGGCGACGTAGAACGCCTGCCGGTACAGCACATCACGCAGTTCTGCCGGGGTGAAGTCGCGGTAGCGGGGGTCACTGGTCTCGCCGGTGCCGGTCGCGCCGCTGTGGTTGGGGCCCGTGTAGTCGTAGAAGTGCGCGGAATACACCAGCTTGCCGGACCTCACCAGCGTGTGTGAGAGCCGTTGCACCGGCTCCAGTGTGGGGCGGGCGTGCGGGAGTCCGTCGACGGGGATTCCGGTCCAGTTGATGCCCTCGACGATGATCAGCAGGTCCGGATCGGCCTCCTGGAGGATGCGGTCCCCCAGGTGCTGGGACGCCGCGAACCAGTCGTGGTCGTCGCCGAGGCCCCAGTTGGGGTCGTCCAGGATGTTGCGGCGGACCTCGTTGTAGAGGTCGGCGCCGACGACACGCTTGTTGTCCCGGTAGCGACGCGCCATGAACAGCCAGTCGTTCTCCCACGCCTCGGTGGTCTGGGAGGCGTTCCACCGTTCGTTGCCGTCCACGGCGCAGCACCAACGCGTGGTGTTGGTGTGGTTGTTGAGGATGACGGCAAGCCCGGCATCGGTGAGTGCCGCGACCACCGCGTCGTAGACCTGAAGCGGAGTACGGCCCCGCAGGCCCGGGTTGGCCGCCACGGAGGCGTCCGTGACCGGTCGGGCATCGTGCACCATCTCGTTGGAGAAGGGCAGCCTGACGCTGTTGACACCGAGTTCCCGGAAGCCGGAGACGATGTCGGTGATCGCGGCACGATCCAGACCGAGGGGCATCCGGCCCGAGTTCTCGCCCGCGTGGTGGGACGCGTTGTCGTCGGCGTTCCCCGATCCGTTCCAAGTGCCGCTGGCGCCATGCCAGTTGCCGGACTTCAGCTTGAAGCGGTTGCCGGTTGCGTCGACGATGTAGCGCCCCCTGGTGCTCAGCGGCGGAGTCCAGGCGGCGGCCGGTTCGGCGGCGGGAGCGGCGGGAGCGGCAAGGGCGGCAGGGGCGGGCCGTTCGGCGGCCTGCGGCTGCTGCACCGTGGGCGCGAGAAGGATCACGACGGCGGTCAGAGCAGAACCGATCAGGGACCTGCTCACCATGGCAGTCATGGCATGGACATTACATCAAGTGAGCGGCAGTTCACCCCACAGTCACACCATGTGTTTCGGTCGCACCCCGCCGGGCCACGGGCACCGCCGGGGCCTTGGAGACCAGGGCCCGAAGATCTCTAGCGCGTGCAGCCCTCCGCCCCCGACGCCAGTACCGCGCACGCCCTCGCCTGGTCGGCGCGGCCCACCGCGATCATCGGGGTGTACGCGATCGTCCCGCCGGCGGTCGTGAGCGCCGCGGTCCGCTGGAGGGAGCCGGCCTTCACCCGGACCTCGTCCCCGGGCGCGGCCTGGGTGATCCGGCCCCAGGCGGCTCCGCACGTTCTGCTGTAGCGGACCTCGACCCGGGTCGTGCCGATCATCGCGCTCTTCGCCGTGGTGACCAGGTCGCCGCCGCACCCCATCTCCTCCGCGTCCTTTCCCGTGCAGCCGGACCCGCTGCACCGCACCCCCGCGGGGAGGGACGTGCTCGGGGCGGCCGGTGCGGCGGGTGACGTGCCCGCGCGCACCGTCGTCTGCCGCGCGTCCCGGCCGCCGGTCAGCACGAAGGCGCCCACGGCGACCAGCGCCACACCCGCGACCCCGGCGAGGAACAGCGTCACCCGCAGCGGCCCGCCGCGCCGCGCGGCCCCCTGCCCCGCGGGCAGCGGCGGCGGCCCGAACTCCCCCAGGGGCGCCGCGGCCGCCGCCACGCTCTCCGCACGCTGGGTCTCGGAGCGGCTCCAGGCGGCCTCGGCCAGCTCCCGCATCGTCGTCAGACGGATCACCGGGGTGCCGGTGATCTCGGCGAGGGCGACGACCGCGCTCCTGGGGGCGAGGAGCCGGCCGTCGAGGTACCGCTCCCAGGAGGACCTGCCGTATCCCGTGCGGTCCGCCACCGAGGCGACGCTCAGCCCCGCGCGGTCCACCACCTCGCGCAACTGCTCGGCGAACACCCGCACCTGCGGGTCGAGTCCGTCCGGCAACTCCCGCCAACGAGGCATGAAATCCCCCCATCAGTACCCCCACACCGATGTACTGACGATTCGGGACACATCCCCCGCCTGTCAACCACCCGTCACCCGAACGCGACCGCGCCCCCGACCGCCGTCAGCAGCAGGACGAGCAGCAGCAGGACCGCGTAGAGGAGGAGCCGCCCGGCGGGGCGCGGCGGGGGCTCGTCGTCCAGGCGCTCCCACCAGGGGACCGTGGGGTCGTCCTCGTACCCCTCACCCGGGGTCGCCGCCGCCGGGCGCGGCCAGGCCTCGACGGCCAGTTCCCAGCGCACGACGTGCCGTTCGGCGTCCGGGCCCGTCAGGCCCGCCACCTGGCAGAGCGCGGCGACGGCCTGCAGGGGCGGGGGCTGGACGGCGTTGAGGTAACGCTGCCAGGAGGACTTGCTGTACGCGGTGCGGGCGCCGAGCGAGGCCAGACTGAGGCCCGTGCCGTCCTTGAGCTGCCGCAGCCGCTCCACGAAGTTCCGTACCTCCGGCGGCAGCCCGTCCGGCAGCGGCTGCCACGCACCGGCACCCATCCCGCCCACCTCCTCGTCGGTCCGTTGGAGTGACGAAACGCGGCGGCCCGCCGGTTCCCGGCGGACCGCCGTCCCACGGGACCGGGCCGCTAGGGCCCTTCTGATGGATCTCCGTGGGAGAAGGAGCGGCGTTCGGTGCGTGCTCTCGGCGTGCCGGGCGGAAGCCCTCGTAGCGGAGCTACT